>MUGC01000080.1 GCA_002900535.1 Thermoplasmata archaeon M9B1D
TCCACATCCTACACATAACTATGGAAATGCTGGTAATTACACAGTAACATTAACTGTAACAGATAGTGAAAACGATACAGCAAGTGATACTACCTGGACATATATTAATGCACCACCAAACACTCCAATTATAACTGGTAAAACAAATGGTAAAGCTGGAGTAGAATATGAATACGAGATATACATTGAAGACCCTGATGGTGATGATGTTGACTATTATGTTGATTTTGGTGATGGTGACTTTATAAGATATATGGGTTATTATTTTCCCTCACCGTTAATAGATAAATTTAATAAATCTTGGGATTACAGAGGAACTTATACAATTAGAGCACGAGCAATGGATGAATATGGTGCTCAAAGTGACTGGGGAACACTTGAAGTGAGTATACCTAAAAGCAAAGCAATGAGCCTAAATTTGTTTTTACAAAGGTTCTTTCAGCATTTTCCAATGTTTGAAAAAATACTAAACCAAATAGTTGAAGGGGGGAAAGAATGAATAAGAAAATAGTTGGAATTTTTGTGCTGCTATTGACGACTTGTTTTTTAACTAGTATAGGATCAGAAACAAATATTACTAATTATTTTGTTGAGGCTAATGATTGTGGTTATGCTCCCTACAGTGATGACACTATTAGATTAACATCTAGGAGTGGTCCTCTAGAATCTATTGATTTGCAAGATTTATCCTCAAAACCGGCAACTATAACATATTTACCAGAGTATTTTAATTGGATGGATTATGAGGGGCAGGATTGGACAACTCCAGTGAAAGATCAAGGGAGTTGCGGGAGCTGTTGGGATTTTGCTGCTCTTGGTGCATTGGAGAGTATTATTCAAATTCGAGAAGGATGTGCCAATCTTGATCTTGATCTTTCCGAACAATATGTTCTCTCTTGTCTTCCTTATGCTGGAGGTTGCAATGGAGGATTAGCGTATAAAGCTTATAAAGCGATCGAAAGCAACAAAACCTACGGAAATCTTTGGAATGGCATTATCCCAGAATTTATTTTTCCCTATGAAGTTAATGATGAGGTTTCCTGTGGTGATGCTCGTTTTGATTGGAAGGATTTCCTCATCCCAATTTCTAAATATGGTCTCTGGTATCCAGATGGAAGTATAGATGATCGAAATGAATTAAAGACTCAGATCATGGAATCTGGTCCAGTCGTAGCTAGTATGCTGTTTACCATTTGGGAACATGGTCCAGAAAATATAGAGGAATGGGGTTATACCCATAATAAATCCACGGACTATTATCCCTATCCTGGCCCTGTTCAAGGAATCAACCATCAAGTAGTCATCGTTGGATGGAAAGATGATGTTACTATTCCTAATGGTGGTTACTGGATTGTGAAAAACAGCTTAAGTGAAGAATGGGGGTATAATGGTTTTTTTAACATCGAATACGGTAGTCTAAATATTGATAGTTCAGAAATAACTTGGGTCGATTATAACCAAGAGAACTACAGAAATTGGGCACCAGTCGCACAAATAAATGGCTCTACTCAGGGGCATACGAACCAGGAAATGATCTTTGATGGAAGTAATAGTTTTGACCATGAAGGCAGAATTGTAGAGTATGGATGGGATTTAGGTGATGGAACCACTGAATCAGGATTGATAATCACTCATATTTATACACACTCTGGTATCTATCGAGTTATACTTTTTGTAACAGATAACGTAACAAACGTTGGTCACCAGAGTAAATGGGTGTATATTGACCAAGAAAATCAACCACCACAAGCACCAACATTAACGGGACGCCAAAAAGGAAAAAATGGGACTTCTTATAAATATACTTTTTTCACCCTTGATCCTGATGGCGATAATTTAGAGTATTATCTGAACTGGGGCGATGATTATTGGTTTGGAGGAGCAGCCGGATGGCTAGGTCCCTATCTCTCTGGAGAAGAAATCACTTTGGAAAAAACTTTTATGGAAAAGGGTAACTACACAATTCGTGTTAAAGCACAAGATATATATGGTACTGAAAGCGAATGGACTACACTTGAGGTAACAATGTCAAAGACAAATGTCTACACCCCAATCATGCAACAACTTATGAAGATATTACGGCGCTTTCCTTTCTTTGAAAAAATATTGAACTTATAGGATACATAAAAAAAGAATCTTTTTTTCTATTTTCTGCTAGAACTGCAAGTATAATATTTCTCTTTTCTCCAGTTATCGTATCATCAATAAATTTTTTTTGATTATTCGGGTGGTTTGTATCCCCACTTTTTAATGGTAAAACGCCAGTGTTTTTTGACTTTATCAATGATTTTTTTATCAATCTTATAAACATTTGTTTTATAATCTTTTTTCTGTTCAAGATATTCATTCATACATGGCAATGCTTTTTTAAATCCCGGCAATTTTAATTTTGTATAGATTTTTTTAACTTGTTCTAAAGGATCTTTTACAAGGTCTTCATAGCGTAATTCAACATAATTTTCTTTTGGTATTAGTTTTTTTTGTTCAAAAAAGCTATTCATAAGTCGCTTGTAGTTTTCTATTACTTGTTTCTCAATTTCCTCAGTATTACCTTTTTGTAATGCTAGTTTGTCGAGTACTCTATTTCTCATTTTTATAGTTGAAAGATATGTTTTGTATGGGTTTCTGTATATATGTATGAATTTTGCATCTGGAAATAGTTTTAACAATGTGGGAATCCGAGCAGTGTTAGCTGGGTCTTTTAAGAGTAATCTTTTTCCATTACTTGTATATGAAACTGTTTTCATAAAAAAATAATAATTTTTATCCCACTGGTTTTTTTCTTCTTCTGATAGGCCAGTGTAATGGATTGAGTTAACATATTGCTCTTCTGCATTTTTTGGAAAATGAAGGCTATGGAAAAAGGACCATGGGCTTATTACTGCAATTCCTGCTTCTTCTTCATATGGCCCATCGATATCTACGTCTATATTGTCCATAGGTCTTTTACTTGGTAAAAACTTAGCCATAAAATTTTTCATAGGTTCGAGTATTGGATAACTATTAGGAAGTAGAGTATGCCATAAAGAAACATAACAAAATCTAGGATCTTTACCTAACAGCTCATGGAGATAAGTTGTTCCGCTTCTCCAATGGCCAATTATAAAAACTGGTGGACTAGTTATTTCTGAGTTGTTAATTTTTTTTTCGAATTTTAATTTAAAGAGAACTCTGGCAGGTATGAAAAATAATGAAAAAAATCCAATAAAAAATCCTCTTAGCATATACTTATTTTCTACACCACCATTTTTTTGCAGCAGATAAAACCAGTTTTTAAATGAAATTCCAAATAAAGGATGTTGAAAATCAAATCCCTTATTTTCTTCTGGTTGCTCTTTTCTTTTTTGTTTGAAGTTATATAAACACACAGAAAACAAAATCAATAAAGCTAATAAATAAAGATAAAATCCAACAGCTGGGCTCCAGTTGCATAAAACAGAATAAATTTGAGTTTCACCTGGAACTCCGATGTCTAAGTATCCACTTCCAAAGATACTTCCTATGCTTACTTTTGATAACTCATTTATTGCTATTATAAATATTAAAACCGGCCCGGTGATTAATAATATTGAAAGAATTTTTGATATTTTTTCTAATATTTTTTTACTTTTATTTCTAAAATAAATGTTTGCTATTATCAGAACACAACCAATTATTGCTATGCTAATTAAGACGCTTATTGCATCTTTAAATTCTGGAGGTAGATAAGATGGTTCTCCTGCGATTGTATATTGTGTAGAAGTTATTGTAATCATGTTGTTTGGAAGTAGATAGAGGTTTGTTGATGTTTCAAGTGTATATGTAGATCCATTTATCTCCCACCATGGTAAAAACAAGGATAATAATATTAAAATTATTGCTAGAGAAATGAAGAAATACTTGTATTGTTTTTTATAGCTAAAAAATATTAATAAGATAGTTATTATAAAAAAACAAAGTATCATAATGATTGTTATATATATTGGTTGCTCTTTTGTTATTATATCATAATATTGTGAACCATAAATATCTATGTTTCTTACACTTATTAATTCATCATCATTAAACACTTCAACTTTGTATTTACCTGGAGGAACTGTTATAATAGTACTAGATTCTTTGGCTTGAATATTAAACTTATCACCGTTTCTGGAAATAATAATATTAGAATTTTCATATTGTGCCCCTCTTGCATTATAAATTTTTAAATCGACATCGTACTCAGCTGGAAATATAAGTTCTATATCTTTATTATCAGAGATTTCTACATTATGATTGAGAGTAAATGATTTAAAAGTAAGACTGAGCTGATATGTTGTTGGAGTGAGATTTGTGAAAACATATTTACCAGGTTCAATTTTTTCAGCAAATATTCTATAAGAATTAGATTCGTTATTACTTGCAATTATGGGGTTTAATTGTATTTCTGGTGTTTGCCCCCATTTATCTAAAACTTCAAGATTTAAACTATATCTTTCAATAGAAATTTCTTTTTTAAGAGGTGAAATTGTTTTAAAAGCTCCGAGTCTAATAGTATCTTTATAAATAATATTTCCATTGTAATTAATTATCAAATCGTAAGGTACTATGTTTGCTGGTGCTTTTATTATTGCTTGTCCATTTTCATCAGTGTTATATTTTGAAATAGTCACTCCATTTTTCTGTAATAATACCTCGGCATTTTTTACATAGTTGTTGTTTTGGTCAAAAATGGTTAATACAAGACTTGCTTCCAAACTACAATAAACATGTATTTTTTCATCTTTTTTTAGATCTACTATTGCATAAGCAATAAATTTTTTTTCATCTGAAAGCAACGGATTTTCTTTAAATACTTTTATAACATATTCTCCTTGATCAATCTGGTTAAATTCAGCTTTTTTGAAAAAAGATATATTTCTTAGATCTAGCATTTTTATAGTAGCAATAATTTTCTGAATAATACTTGGATCTTCAAGTTCTTCCATCGGAAAAAGCGGAAGTCTAACAGCATTTTCTAAATAAATAAACTGGCTATCTTTATACAGCTCGACGTTTACATATGGTATATTTAAACCTAAAAGTACAGAAAGACTTGATCCCATAGGAGGTGAAGGAGCAAAATGAACAACAACCGATAAATTATTTTTTTCTTTTTCTTCTAGCTCCCCATTGAATTCTCCATTTGATTGTGGTTTTAATTTTACTAGTTCTCTAAATATCTCTGATTCCTTTTCAATTATTGGATATCCTTCTGTTTTCGAAGAAAAAAACTCTGCATCAAACTCTACAACAAAATCTTTTGGAATTTTAAGATCGTGGCTTCCACCTGATTCAAATGAATTTCTACAGATCTGTATAGTAGCAACATTGTTCTCAAGTCCAGGTAAATGAGGATAATCTAATTCAAAGGCATTGATCTGAAGCCCGTCTTTTTCATCAGTTCCAGAAACTAAAACATTGTTTGAACTGAAAATAACAGAATGGGCATAACCAGCTACCCCATCATCAAATGAAATCCATGCATCTTTTCCTAAATCAACATCATCCTTATGGCCTATAATTCTAATATCAGGACAATCTTGGATATACTCTGGATCTATATCTACATCATATTCTGAAATTGTTCCCATTTCATTAAAAAAATGCAAATATGGTAGTATTCTACCAAAGTTTAAATCCTGAATTGATCTGCTTTTAACACCACCTGCTTGTAATGAAGCAAAAACTCCATCTGTATTTGTTGCTGGAGATTCTGAAGTTACGGTTATTTGTTCAAGTGTTTCATGTTTGACATGAACATGAATTCTGGAATCT
>MUGC01000081.1 GCA_002900535.1 Thermoplasmata archaeon M9B1D
TTATTCGCTGAGCTAGGTATGCCCAAGAATCTTGCCAAGACCTTGATGTTTATTTCGCAAGTTGATGAGTGTAGATCTGCTGATGTCGAGCAGGGTGCCGATCTTAGACAGCCTGAAGTTAGCGTTGCTATGCAAGAAATGAGACGACGCGGCTGGGTTAAGAAAAAAGACCTAAAAAAGAAGGGTAAGGGTAGACCAGTTCATATTTATAAGCTAACAAGACCACTACCACAGATTCTTACTACCTTTAAAGATGAAAAAATGAAACAAGTGGAAACGATTAAAAGCGATTTGTCAGAGCTACACAATTTGATAAAAGATTATAAATAAAACCTTTAATTCTATAAATATAAAAATATTCCTTTTTATTTATTTAATCTATATTCTCTCATTATTTGGTGGTAATTGAATTGAAAGAAAGGATTAAAAAAATTTTTAGCTTTTCAGAAGAAAAACCTGATTTAATATTAATACAAAATCCTGATGAACCTTTTATTGAACATAACTTTTTTTATGTAACATGTCTTGAAAAAGGCATATTTGAGGGGTGTGCAGCGATTTTATATCCAGATGGGAATTTAGACTTGATTGTTAGCGAATTAGAATCACAAACAGCGTTTAATGTAAAGGCTGATATTAAAATTTATAAAAATAAGCATGAATATGAAAGTTTTTTGAAAGAATCTATTGGAATGGTTGATACCATTGGGTTAAATTATAATGGTATTTCTTTTTCTGATTTTTTAAAAATCCAAAAGATGTTCCCGGATGCAAATTTTACTAATGTTTCAAAATCTTTTATGAATGCAAGAGCAATTAAGGATGAAAATGAAATTAATTTAATTAAGAAAGCTGCAATAATTGTTGATAAAGTTGTTGAAAAAATTCCAGATGTTTTACATAAGGTTACATATGAATACGAGCTTGCATCTGAAATTGATTATTATATGCAGAAAAATGGTGCTGATAAAGCTGGATTTGAAACAATTTCATCCTTTGGAAAAAATTCTTCTGAACCACATTATTCACATGGTGATGTTCCTCTTAAAAGTGGTGATTTTGTTCTTTGTGATTTTGGGGCATGTTTTAAACGTTATAACTCTGATATAACTCGAACTTTTGTTTTTGGAAAAGCAAGTAGTGTACAAAAAAAGATGCATAAGGTTGTTTTAGATGCTCAAAACATTGCTTTTCAGAAAATAAAATCAGGTGTGAAAGGGAAAGATGTTCATAATCTAGTGTATGATTTTATTAATAATTCTGAATTTAAAAATTGTTTTATTCATTCTACAGGGCATTCACTTGGTCTAGCTGTTCATGATGGTGGTGTTGGATTAAATGCTGAATCAGATAACGTGCTTGAAGAAAATATGGTTCTAACTGTTGAACCTGGTATTTATATACCGGGTTTAGGCGGTGTAAGAATAGAGGATGATATAGTTGTTAAAAAAGATGGATTGGAAATTTTAACAAAATCTTGCAGAGATTTTATTGAGATATAGATTTTATTTTCCATTACCTTTTTATTAGGGTTTAGGATAACGCTTTTGAGGTTTATTTTTATGAGTTGGTACAACGAGGTTGAATACATTAGAAAACAGGCACGTTTGAACAATGAATTTTTTGCAAATTCTCTTCCTATGATTGCTAGTGAAAACGTACTATCTCCTCTTTGTCGTGAGATGCTTATAACTGATTTTCATGGGCGTTATGCTGAAGGTACACCCGGTAAGCGTTATTATGAGGGTTGTGAAATTTTTGATCGTGTTGAAGAAAAAGCAATGGAGCTTGCAAAAAAACTTTTCAATTGTAGTTATGCTGATGTGAGACCTACTTCTGGTACAACTGCAAATATCGCAGTGTTAAAAGCTTTAATTAAGCCTGGTGAAACTGCAACAGTTCTTGATTTGGCCAATGGTGCCCATATTAGTTTTGGTAAATGGGGTGGTGCTGGCGTTAGAGGTATTAACTTAGTATCATACCCTTTTAATGATGAGGAAATGAATATCGATGTTGATGGAGCTGTAAAACTTATTAAAAAGATTAAACCTAAGCTTTGTTTAAATGGCCGTTCTGTTTTTCTATTTCCAAGTCCTATAAAAGAACTTGCTAAAGCAGCACATGAGGTAGGTGCATATTTGGTATATGATGCAGCTCATGTTCTTGGTTTAATTGGTGGTAAACAATTTCAAGATCCTTTACGTGAAGGCGCAGATGTTGTTAATGGTAGCACTCATAAAACTTTGCCTGGGCCACAAGGAGGTATGATTCTTTCAGATCATAAAGGTGATACAGATGATGATAAATCGTTTTTACGTAAAATTGGATTTGGGGTATTTCCTGGTGTAACTTCTTCATATCATCTTCATCATGTTGCAGCTAAAGCAATTGCTTTTGCAGAGCATTTGGAATTTGGCGAGGCTTATGCTAAACAAACTATAAAAAACGCGCAAGCTCTTGCTCAGAGTTTGCATGAGCGAGGTTTTAAGGTTTTCGGAGAAAAATTAGGTTTTACCAGGTCTCATCAGATCCTCCTTGCAATTGGACCTGGCAAAGGTAAACAAGCTTCGAAGAAACTTGCAGATGCAGGTGTTATTACAAATATGAATACTATTCCCGGTGATGAAGATCCTTTAAATCCATCTGGCTTGCGTTTGGGAACTCCTGAGCTTACCCGTATAGGCATGAAAGAAAGTGAAATGGCAGAGGTTGCTGAGTTTTACAAAAGAATAATTCTTGATCATGATGATACAAAGAAAGTTAAGAGAGATATTAAGGACTTTAGAAAGGATTACCAAACGCTTTGTTATTGTTTTAAAGAAAATTTTAGAGGTTATGATTATTTTGAGCTAGTATAGATTTATGATAATTGCAATTACTGGAACACCGGGAACTGGAAAAACTTCTGTTGCAAAAAAACTAGTTAGGGAAGGTTACATTGTTTTAGATTTGAATAGAATTGCATGTGAAAATGATTTTTTACTAGGCAGAGATGAAAAAAGAAAATCAAATATTGTTGATATCGATAAGTTAAACCTGTTTATTAAGAAAAATTATAGCAACTTCGATATTGTTTTTGTCGAAGGTCATCTTTCTCATCTATTAAGATGTGTTGATAAATTAATTGTTCTAAGACTTGAACCTTCTCAGCTGGAAAAATATCTTAAAAAAAAGAGATGGAATGAAAAAAAAATAAAGGAGAATTTAGAATCGGAGATTCTTGATATTGTTCTCTGCGAATCGGTAGAGATTCACTCAAAGGATAATATAGCGGAGTTGAATGTAACAAATAAATCAGTGGATGAAATAGTATCAATTATCATAGATTTAGTAACAGATGGATTTAAAAATTTGCAAAAATATAAAATAGGTAACATTGATTGGTCTGAAGAAATTCTTAAGGATTTTTAGTAAAAGGTGTAATTCTATGGTTCTTAATAACCAAAGAGAAAAAATAGATCCTCTTTTAACAAGAATTTCAAAATATTTTATAGGCTTTAATCCTCATACTTTAACATGGATTTCTTTAATTTTTGCTTTTCTTGCTGGTTTATTTTTTTTATTTTCTAGTCCTAGTAATGAGCTTTTTAATTTTTATTTGTATTTTGCATCTTTGTTTGTTTTTTTAAATGGTTTTTTTGATGCAATTGATGGAAAGGTTGCAAAGCTGACAAAAAAAGCTTCTTCTATGGGTGATTTTCTTGATCACGCGATTGATAGATACGCTGATGTTTTAATTTTAGGAGGACTTGCGCTTAGTCCTTGGTGTAGATATCCTGCTATTGGCCTGTTTGCTGTTGTTGGTATGCTTCTAACAAGTTATATGGGTACTCAGTCTCAAGCGGTGGGTCATAAACGTAATTATTCTGGTCTTTTAGGTCGTGCTGATAGACTTGTTTTGCTGATGGTTGCACCTATAATTCAGCATATTTTGCTTTTCAAAGATTTTATAATCATTTGGGAATTTAACCTTTTAGAATGGGTTTTAATTTATTTTGCAGTAATGGGCAATATAACAGCTGTACAGAGATTTATTAGTACTCTAATTTGGTTTAAAAAAAATAAAAAATAATAAAATCGTTATTTTATAATTAAATCGACTCCGAAGAATTTTGCTTAAAAAATATTTTCATATATGTATGTAATTATGCACCTAATAAAAATGTTTATAAACGAAAAATATTTCTTTGTAGTGGTGGGATAGGTTGAACATTTCCAAAGAGTTGGAAAGTAAATTGGACGTAATTTTCGTTCTTTCGATTGCCGTTTTTATGATAATTTTTTGGTTTTTGATAATACCTGCGGCATAATGATATTTTTTCAAAAATAATTTTTATTAAGTATAATTAAAGTATAAAAACAATATTCGTAACATTGATGACATCCTGGAAAAATGCGATAGTTGTTTCTTTGGACGATGATTTAACCGAAATTTGTGATTTAGCAGATTCTTTATCCTATAAAGTAGTTAAAACATTTGTTCAACATAGAGAAAAACCAGATGTAAATAGCTATATAGGCGCAGGTAAATTAGAAGAAATAAAAGAATTTATCGAGGATGATAAAGAAAATATTGATCTTTTAGTTGTAGATGGCGAACTTAAACCTTCTCAATGGTTTATTCTTGAAAAAAAATTGGGTGTTGATGTTTTTGATCGTATAAGATTAATTCTAGCGATTTTTGAAAAAAGAGCGGATAGGAAAGAACCACGTCTTCAAGTAAAACTAGCTCAGCTTCAATATGAACGTCCATTTGTTCGTGAGCTTATTCATCGTGCGCGTAGTGGGGAACATCCTGGTTTCATGGCTGGTGGTGAATATCAGGTTGATGATTATTATGAGATGATTAAACGACAGACGAAAAAGATTAGAGATGATCTTAAAGGTATAAGAGATGAACGAGAAGTTCGCCGGAGACATAGACACTTTAGTGGTTTTTATTTAGTTTCGCTTGCAGGTTATACTAATGCTGGTAAGAGTAGTTTACTGAATTTTCTATCCGGTGAAAAGGTAAAGGTTGAAGGTAGATTGTTTTCTACGCTTTCTACTACAACAAGGAAGATTAAAAATAAAAGTATTCCAATTTTGATTACCGATACAGTTGGTTTTATACAGAACTTACCTGCATTAATTATTGATGCTTTTCATTCAACTCTTGAGGAGATTAGTGTTGCAGATGTTGTTTTATTGATTGTTGATATAAGTGAGGAAAAAGAAATTGTTTTGAATAAGCTTAGAGTTTCTTTTAATGAGCTTGTAGAAATTGGTGTTAATGCGTCTATTATTATTGTTTTGAATAAATGTGATCTGATTTCTCAGGAAGCTCTGAATTCAAGGGTTAATTTAATTAGAAATCAGGATTTTGTAAATGATAAAAAAGTTGTTTCTATTTCTGTTAAGAATAAATATGGCGTCGATTTATTACTTAAGTTATTATATGATTCTTTGCCGCAATTGGTTAATTGTAAGATTAAACTACCTATTAATAAAGATACTCAATCTTTTCTTTCTTGGATATATGAAAAAACTCATGTGCTTGATGTCTCTTATGATGATTATATTACAATTTCTTTTGATTGCTCTACTATGATTCGTGATAAGATTTTATCTATGTGTAAGCGTTTTGATGGTTTTATTATTTATTGACATTGTTATTTTTTTCATTTTGACATTTTAACAAATAAACTTTAAATATTGTATTTTAAAGAAAGTACTACGTTAGCAAATAACACGCTAGTG
>MUGC01000082.1 GCA_002900535.1 Thermoplasmata archaeon M9B1D
CCACTTGTTGTTGATGCAGATGGTCCATATCATGGAAATATTATGGAGGATATAGAGTTTGATAGCACGGTAACTGGTGGAGTTCCACCCTATGAGTATTTATGGGATTATGGAGATGGTAATACATCTAGTGGTGATCCACATCCTACACATAACTATGGAAATGCTGGTAATTACACAGTAACATTAACTGTAACAGATAGTGAAAACGATACAGCAAGTGATACTACCTGGACATATATTAATGCACCACCAAACACTCCAATTATTGATGGTCCAAATAGTGGTAAATCAGGTACACTTTATACTTATACATTTACTTCTACTGATCCTGATGGTGACGATATCACTGAATACATAATAGACTGGGGGGATGGTCTAAACGAAACCATTACTGGTCCATTTATATCTGGAAATCCACAAACTAAAAATCATACTTGGGATGAAAAAGGAAATTATATAATTAAGGCTAAAGCAAAAGATTTTTATGGTGCAGAAAGTGACTGGGCATCACTTGAAGTTACAATGCCTAAAAACAAGGTGAATCAACTTTTTAATAGGCTATCGAAAAAATATCATATGAATAATAATTTACAAGATATTCTAATTGAGGATAATGTTACTTTTAATGATTATGATGATGATGTTTTTTACTGGGACTTTGAAGATGGATTTTTAAGGGGCAGAATTTATAGGACTGTTGAAAAACCAAATATTAATATTATAAGTGGGAGCTATTCAAAAAATAAAAGTAATGTAACACTAAAATTAGAAGTAGAGGGTGAAATTGAAAACATAGGAGGTGATACTTCTTCTGTTAATATTGTCTATGGTTTTGGTATTAATTGCTCAGAAAAAAGTTATATTATTTCTTATATGAATAAATCTTGTATGTTAGCTTGTTATTCTGATAATAGAACAGAGAGTATTGATGATTATTTAGTTGATGGGGCTTTTCTCTCTGTTAATTTCAGGTTGAATAATTCCTATGAAACTATAAATTCTATGGAAGTATTAGCTATATATTTTAATGAAATCGACTCTGTTTATCCAAGATTCAAAGCTGCATTTGACTCAACTACAAATATTGGATATACGATGGATATAAAAATAACCAAACCAGATAATAAACTCTATTTGTTTAACAAGGAGAAACTATCTCTTTCTATTCCTGTAGTAATTGGTAAAATTAATATTGAGTGTAAGGAAATACTTGAGGATAAAGAAGTGTTTTATGAGGAGCTTTATATTGATGGTGAATTAACAGCTACATCGGATTATTTAGGTAATCTTATTTGGAATAAGTTATCATTTGGAAAACATACATTAAAAGTTCTCGCATTTGATGAGTTTGGTAATAGAGCTTCTGATGAAATAGAGGTTTGGAAGTTTTTCTAATCCTTTCTTTGAAAAAATACTAAACCAAATAACATAACTAAAAACTTTATTTTTTTAATTAAATAAGAACAAAACTTACTATTTTCGTCGATATATGACAATTATTGACATAGTTTTTATATACTTCTATTTAAATTTGTATCTGTGATAGATGGAGGTAAAAAAGATGAATAGAAAAATTATTGGAATTTTTGTATGTATGCTGTTAATTATATGTGGCATATCATATTCAGTTACTGCTTTTGGTTTAAATAAAAATTCTAAATTGAATGATGAAAAACTATTTACAAATATTAATGACCCTTTAACTTTAAGGGCAGATGTTAAAGATATAGGCGATGGGAAAGTTTTTTTAAGTGCTTATGCTACAAATACTTTGGATGAACAAATAGTTGTGTATTGGCATTGTATGCCATGTCTTTTTGGAGTTTTTTATCCTGTTCCAGATGAATATGATTTAGCAGTTTTAGTGTATTATCCTTACCATAGAAATATATATAATTTTGTTCCTAATATAATAATAAAATTTGAACCAGGCGAGGAAAAACTTATACAAAGAGCAGTATTTTTCGGGATATCAAATTGGATTATACCAGGTCTATCAAGGGGATATCAAAAATATATTCCATCTTTTCCATGGTTGCCTGATGGTGATTATAGATTTGATGTATATCTAAATCCTTACTTCATTGGCAATGAATATCCACAATATCACGATTTGGTAACGGATACTGTATTCTTTCATTTTGAATAAAGTGATGAATGGTATAGTAAATACTTATACTAATGGTATATCACATTTTGAATTGGATGCAATATAGTAAATAGATATATCTGTTGATACCTTACCTTGTATAGAGGAAAATTATATATCTAAAAAATTGTTATATTAATTATTGGGGGAAAGCATTGAGAAAGATACCATGTTTGGTTATTATTCTATTGTTTTTCTTATCCTCTATTTTACCTGTTGTTAATAGTATCTATGTTGAAAAGAGTACAGACACTTTAGAAAATGTTTTGGATAATGGTCTTATGGATAGTGCTTGGCCCATGTTTGGACATGATATTTATCATACTGGGAGGAGTCCTTATGGTGCAAATGGGTATTACCTCTATGAGAAGTGGAGAATCAAATTAGCAGATTTTATATATTTATCATCACCAGTTATTGATAACAATGGAACAATTTACATTGGAACGGATGATGGTACTTTACATGCTATTAATCCTGATGGTACAGAAAAATGGAGATTTATAACAACTCAAAATTATGAATCAGGGATGACAACTCCATCTATTGATAAAGATGGGACTATTTATGTTACCACACGTCAAGGTTATTTTTTTGCAATAAATCCAAACGGAACCGAAAAATGGAGAGTCAAACTAAAATGGTTTTCTATTTCATCTCCTACTATTGCAAATGATGGTACTATATTCATTAGTGGAGATAATAAATTTTATGCAATTTATCCTAATGGAACAATCAAATGGGATTTTTCAACTGAAGAGTCAATTAAAGCTACTTCTGCTATTGATAAAGAGGGTAATGTTTATGTTTCTTCTCATGATGGTTATTTGTATTCTTTTTATCCTAATAATGGTACATTAAGATGGAAAATTCGTATAGGGGGTCATATACAATGTTATTCATCACCTGCGATTGACGATAATGAGATAATTTATATCGGTTCAGTTGGTTATTTTTATGCAATATACTCCAATGGTACTATTAAATGGAAACTTCATGTTGGAGGAGCCTATGGTGATCCATCTATTGGTTTTGATGGAACAATTTATGTAAGCAGTGAAGATTTCCTTAGGGCATTTAGTCCAGAGGGAGTAGAAAAATGGTCTCTAATGTTGGGGACAAATGTCAAACCTGCAATTGCAAACAATAGTATGATTTATGTGGTAGGTGGTAAAACTCAAGGCTGGTCAGATAAAACTATTATGATTTCTCCTATTGGGGAAGAGATTAGCTGTTTAACATTAGAAGGGGATAAACCATATGATACTAGTTCGTTAGGTGATCCTGCTATTGGTGCTGATGGAACTATATATATCGGTTCATGGTTTGAATGTGGAGAATCTGATGGATATCTTCATGCTATAAATACAACATTTTATCATAGACCTAGTATACCAATAGTCACTGGACCTGACGAGTGCTCTAAAAGGGTTGAATATAACTTTTCTGCTAGATGTTTTCATGTAGATGGTTATAATGTTTCTTTTTTCTTTGATTGGGGCGATGGTTCTAACAGTGGTTGGACAAATTTTGTACCACCTGGGGTATCAATAAATGCATCTCATACCTGGAAAACAGTAAGTGATTATAAAATCTTTAATATTAAGGTGAAAGCTAAAGATGTTTATGGAGCTGAGAGTGATTGGACAACATTTAAAGTCACTGTGCCTAAAACCAAAGCAATTAACATAAATTTGTTTTTACAAAGGTTCTTTCAGCGTTTTCCTTTTTTTGAAAAAATACTAAACCAAATAATATAAAATAAAATCTGCAAATTAACCTCTTAATTGCTTAAGTAACTCTAGTTCTTCTTCTGAAAGATATTTCATTTCCAATTCAAAATTTTCCCAACTTATATCCATAATATTCCTCATATTTTGGCAGAAAAGCCAGAAGGAGGAAGGTTTGGGATTGCATCCTGTCTGGCGCAGTTTCCCCCATATTATTCGTCTTTGCATTTGTGTATTCTTGTTTCTAGTTTATAAATAATTTATTAGGATTATTGAAAGTATTATTTTACCAAAGCTGAATAAAAAACGCCCCATTATTTATCCTTCATTATCTCTTGTTTTGGATTTACTAAAATGAGGGGGAGACCTTTTTTTATAATCTCTTAAGTAGTACCCTCTCTTCTTTCTTGGTTTACTATCTCCCTTACCTTTAGGTCTACCAAGTTTTGTAATTCTTTTACCCTCTTTCGTAATATAATATCCTTTCTTTGTAAGTTCTTTTTTAATTCTAGACATTGTAGTATTAGTTCTTTCGATTATAAACCGTCTTTCTAGTTCTGCGACTTGGGCTAATAATCCAAAAACAAACTTACCCATAGGTGTAGAAGTATCTATTCCAAGAGTTGTTACTGTAAAATCGATACCTATTTTCTCCCATTCTTCTACTATCTGGAGCATATGTAAAGGGTTTCTACCGAGCCTATCTACTTTCCAGATTATTACTTGGTTAAATCGCTTTAATCGGGCATCTTGCATTAGTTTATCTAATTCGGGGCGAGTATCCTTTACTCCAGATACTTCATCCTTGTATGTCCTAAATACTGCTCGATTGTTCCTTTTACAATACTCTTCTAACTCTGCTACTTGGTTTATATTATCTTGCCGATTTGTACTTACTCTGGCATATATTGCTACTGTCATTCTTATTCATCCCATTTTTTTCTTTTAATGGATAACAATAGACTTTAAATTTATTCTATAGGAAAACGTTTATATAAAAAAGTTTATTCTATACTAAAAATAAATTAGTGGGGCGGAAAACATGAATAAGAAAGTTATAGCAGTATGCTTTTTTGTATCGATTATGCTTATAACCCAAATAATGGTCCCTCCAGTTACGACTTTACCAATTGATGAAAACTATAAAATAAAAATTAATAAAGATGACCTGCAAAAATTAGAGAACGCTATTAATAATTTGAAGGGCTCTATTTTGTATCAACCATTAAAATCTATCTATGATAGTAGCGTTATTTATTATGATGATAGCGATGAGGCAGAACTTAAATTAAATAGTATTCACGACATGCTTGAATATCTAGCACAAACTATTCCCACTCTTGGCGATATTACAAACATTCTGGCTTATAGCATAAATGATTTAATATTAGAGATTATAGATATTATTATCTCTTACATCATAGCAATACCTTTTATCGTTCTGGAATTAATTATTCAAGATATAGAGTTGGCTATTACGGAATTCTCAAATAATGTAATATCACACTTAGGAGACATTTTTACAGGAGGTCTTATTGTAGGTGTGGCCGGGCTCATTACTGATATTGATGAGTTGATAGAGGCTATAAGAACAATTATTCCTAATTCATTAGAAGAACTGAAGCCATATTTGATTGAAGCAATTGAAGTAGCTTTACAGTCAATGATAGTATCTATTGGAAGAACGATTTTAGATGATTATGTTACGCCCAGATCTGGATATATCGGCTATACCGCAGAAAAAATTGTTAATGCATGTGTTTACACTAAAGAACTAGTAGATGATTTAAACATGAAATTACTATGGATACAAAGTATTTTTGTCGACCTTCCAAGGGCTCTTGTCGAGTTTGTTAAGGCAGAAGGATTAGTTGCAAAAATAAGCTTGTTTGATGATTTAACGACAGCAATATTTAATGCATATCTAGCAGCTGTTAACCTGTACAATAATTATGGAACTGTACCTCAAGAAATAAAAATGATATATGATAATATAGTAGAGTTGTATAATTATTATAACGACACTAAACCATGGGAAGAACCAATTACTGTTACTGGTCAAATTATGAACTTTGATTCAGATGTTGTGGTACGCTTTGATGGTCAAGATCAGACTGATGTTGCATCTGTGTCACCTGGGAGTGATGGTTATTTTAAATTAGAGTATGTTACAAAAAATAAAGAAAATCCTATGGTGATGCATCAATTTAGTGTTAACGCTACTTATAGAAATATTTCTAAGACGCAAAATGATTGGGCTTATTCAGATGGGTATGCAGATGTAGATTTTAATTTCGGAAAAGTAAAAGCACATTCAGAACCTTCTAATCGCCTTCAAATTTTGGGAGTTAAACTAGAGTCGTTTTTTGCGGGTTTTAAGATGCTGTTTAGACAGTTTACTCTTGGATTAAATAGTCTCATGAAAGAACTTGAAAAGTCTTATACTCCAACTATGTGTTAGAAACAAAATATCTTACTCCGTTTTTATTTTCTTTTTTTTTATAATGCCCCATTTTTCCTCCCTCAAAACTACAATTATTTCTTTCTCCTACTTTTACTTTTTTTCTTCTTTTTCTTCTGGTTTTAAATGACAGAGTCTTAACGCCTTTGAAAAGATTTCATCGGTTACTCTTGGAAACATTTTGCTTATGAATTTGTATATGCCTGAGAAATTCCAGATTTCATCATATATTCCTTTACTTGTTTCTATCTTTTCTCTAAAGTGAATATTCCAATCAATATTAGATACTCTTACACATAAACAATATGGTTTTACATCCATAACAATTACTAATGTCGCATCCTTCCAATACTCTATTAGATTAGAGATATTTCTATATCCAAATAGGAATGTTGTTTTTTTCCAATCAAAACTATCTACTGTTCTAAATTTGATTTCGACTAACTCTGATTCTTTTGTATCTGGATTTATGACAACGAAATCTGGCATTGATAGTAGACGAACATTTGTCTTTGTCTTGTAGGAGGTCTTTATTTCTTTGACTATATCCATGTTATGATGTTCTATACCGTAGTCCATTACTTTATATCCTGCGAGTTCCAAGATTGTTTTAACAAAGTTTTGACTTGTCCGTTCTTTTGATTTGCTTTCTACCCATGCTGTTTGTTCTTTCATTTAGTCATCCTCTTTGATAATACTTCCATCTCCACGCATCTCGCCTTTATGTCTGCGATTGTATTCTTTCACTAACTCTCTATGTCTTTCTTCCATGACTTTTAAAGATATTCCGCTTGGTACGTATAATCCCTCTTTTTTTGCGTCTTTATATGCACGAATATTTCCGCTAACATTCATAATAGAATTTACAAGTTCATCTTAATCTAAATCTTCAACTGGCATAAGTTTACTCCCTCTAATTCCAATATTCAAAACAACTACTCTTTTATAAAACTATATCTTAAACAAAGATATTAAAAAAATATGAACACTTAAATGGAGGACGTGTTGTAATAACTGAGGTAAAATAAATGGATATTAACAAACATCTGAATTTGATATTAGTTATTACACTCGTCTGTGTACTTATTTTAGTATTTCTTTTACTTAAAGCTATAAATCTTTTATAAAACTCTATGGTAAAGAAAGGGTAAAAAACCCTCTCTGAACCACTTACATACATAGTGCAATGTATGTAGATTTTTAAAACTATTTTTAGTTTAAATATTTTTAGTTTTCTTCCGTTGAAAAAAGTTTTATCGCACAAAACCCTTATAAATAGGAAGCATATACCGCTATAAAAAATTTAAAAAGGAAAACCTATAATATGAGATATTATTTATCAAAATAGGAGGAAGTATAATTATGGCAGATAAACCACATTTGAACCTGGTAATTATTGGTCATGTCGATCACGGAAAGTCTACATTAGTAGGACAAACCATGCTTCAGACTGGACAGTTTCCAGCTCACATGATCGAGAAATATAAAGAAGAAGCAAAAGCAAAAGGTAAAGAAAGTTTTGCTAGAGAGAACGTGGAGTTACAATTGATGTAGCTCATAAACGTTTTGATACTGATAAATTCTATATTACAATTATAGATGCACCTGGTCACCGTGACTTTGTTAAAAACATGATCACTGGTACATCTCAAGCAGATGCTGCAGTACTTGTTGTTGCAGCCCCAGACGGCGTGATGGCTCAAACAAAAGAGCATATGTTTTTAGCCAGAACTCTTGGTGTCAAACAAATGATTGTAGCAATTAACAAAATGGATGATACTAAGCCAGCATATGACAAAGCCAGGTATGACGCAGTTAAAGCAGATGTTGACAAACTTGCAAAAAGCGTAGGATATAAAGATGAACAGTTACAGTAT
>MUGC01000083.1 GCA_002900535.1 Thermoplasmata archaeon M9B1D
TTTTGAGAAAAAATATCTATGGGCATCAAATGGACAAATCACAAATGAAGATGATTTAATCGCAGAATTTAGTGAAGGATATGGTTTTGTATTTATGAGTGGCCACGGTAGTCCCAATACATGGGGAGATCATTTTCCTGGTGTACCAGGTAATCGTGCTGGTGCTAGCTTTACAGGTCTTACTGTATCTAGCATTAGAGCCTGGCTTCCCTTTTTCAAAATACCTGTATTTCCAATGGATACTTTGGATAATGATGGTAAACCATCAGTTGTCCTAATCGGTGGATGTCATAATAGTCAGTTTAATGTATCAATTATCGAAGGAATTCTTGATGTATTACCATATGTTGAATTTTTAAAAAATTTAGGTTTTGATAATCTAGAAAGATCTATGTGGTGTCATGGGTTTGGTGTTCCTGAATGTTTTAGTTGGTATATGGTTAAACTCAAAGATCGAGGAGCTATTGCAACAATGGGAAACACTGGCCTAGGCTATGGAGTCCTTGGGGAAGATTGTTTAATCGGTGGTCTCGATGGTGGAATTTGCATAGAGTTTTTCAAACAATATGGTCAAAATGGTTATCACATACTAGGTGATGCATATGCACAGACCCTAATAAGCTATATAAACACATTTGACATGGAAGAAGACGATCACATTAAAAGTTTACAACAATGGGTATTACTTGGCGATCCAACTCTGATGATCGGTGGATATAGCGAATAATATCAATTTTTCTCTTTTTTATTTTTTTCAAAATAAACATTTTTAAATTTTAGAAATAATTGAGGGTAGCCTATGACGGTAGAGCAAATAAAAATTGGTTTTGATAATTTTAGCTATGTAATTTATGATAAACCTAGTAAAAAAGCAGCAGTTGTAGATCCTAGTTATAATGCATTAAAGCAAGTGGGGTTTATCAAATCACGTGATTTAGAGCTGGTTTACGTGATAAATACTCATTATCATAATGACCATACTGATAAAAATAAACGTCTTTTAGACACGTTCCCACAATCAAAACTTGTTGCATCTAAAACTGATGGTGTTTATCTAAAATATGACATTGATATTTTTATTGATGATGGAGATCAACTAAAACTTGGAGAACTTACTCTAGGTTTTATTTTAACTCCAGGTCATACGCCTGGAGGGATATGTATTGTTGTAGATGATGAAGCAATAATTACAGGAGATACACTTTTTATTGACGACTGCGGACGCTCTGATCTTCCAGGTGGAAATGTTAACGATTTGTACGATAGCCTACAAAAAATAAAAACTTTACCAGAGTATCTAATAATATATCCTGGCCATGATTATGGATCTAAACCATATGACACACTTGGCAACCAGAAAAAAACAAATAAAACATTGGTTGCTAAAAACATCGAAGAATTTTCAAAAATACCCTAACTAGCTTCAAGCAAAAATAAAAAAAAGAAGTTAGTTTTCAAATCAGTTACCGTTTACAGGCTCATAGGGGTTAAAAGCTGGATCTCCTAGTAGATTTATCTGAAATATTGTAGAATATTTTTCGACAGGGTAATTCTGACTACCAGCTGTTGTTTTCATACCGTCATCACTTAGATATGTTTCTTTAATTTCATCGGGTACAGAACTAGATGATATTGATAGTGGTGGCGTCCATCTGAATGTTTCTTCAAATTGTGCTGGTAAAAAGTCGTTTTTAGCGTTTCTTAGTGCTTCGCCAATAGTGACATCATTTGCAAACATATCCTTTGTTGCTTCTTCAAATATGAATTGGTTGAAATAAACTGGTGGATATTGATGCCTGAGCTTTAAATTAAGCCAAGCCGTTATGAAGCCTGCAATTCCAAATCCTACACCAGACTGAATGGGTAAAATCTTCCAATTTGGTCTTGGTTCAAGTGCACCATAAAAAGCAAAAATTAGTTGGAAGGAGCCCATCGATTTTACCAGAACCACAACCTTCTATCATAACAACAGATGGTCCCATCTTCATGTTAGATACTTCCCTTACGGAATATGACCCTTTTGTATCAAGAGGCGATCTAAACCCAGGTATTATTGGTAAATAACGTGCAAGTAACTCATATACGACCTTTGGTCCACCTAAAGCATCCATCATAATATCTCCATGCTCTATTTCAAACCATATAGCATGTGAATCAGAGAGAATTAAATTGCTATTTTCCTGTAGTTCTTCACCATGTATACCAGAATCTTCAGTAAATAGCATTTCAGCTAACCATTTTAAATTAAGTGACTTAAAGTTTTCATATCCTTCTCGGATTTTAACTGTAAGCATTGGGAATAAAAGCAAGTTAAGAATCCCATCTGTTTTAATCTCCCATAGATCTGACCAAGTATACCCCTCCCTTTGAGCTTGTCCACGTTCTGCTGTAAAAACATTAAATAAACCATTTTTTGCAAAGTTTTCTTCAATTCTTTGAACAAGGAAGAATTTTTCACCACTTGGGAATTTCATTGGATCTGTATGTCCAAGAAGACTCTGCAGAGCTGTCCAGAAAGGTAGTTTTTGTACCTCTGTTCCTGCGCCTGTCATAACAAGTGCGTTTTCTTTCCAGTCTTCATCCTGGCTTTCCAAAACATCGTTGTAGAAAATTGTTCTAGCAATTAGAGCACTAGCATCCTGTACATCCCAACCAGTTATTCTACCTACTATATTTTCAACTACAGGATATTCTGAATATAAATCATCCTCAACATAATTCTCATCATATGGAAGCATCGAGTATATTTTGGGGTCAATATTCCCATAGATATAATCACTTGGAACATTTGTTGCATAGGCACCACTCACAGGGTTTTTATAAGGGTCACTATGAGGACTACGATAATAATACTGAGGGACCATTGTGGTATCGCCAATAAGTGCAATATAGAATGGATCTTCCCTGCAATCATCGGCTAAATCCTCAACATCAGTTTCGATGTCTATATCGCGGATATTTGCTAATAAATTGTTAATCGGCATATGTATTTTTTCATAAACATGTTGATTTATAAGAGGTATAAGTTGCGGGTTATACATTACTTGAGTATCACCAGTAAGTTCTTTACCATTTAATGTCATTCCTTCTTCAAGTACGAATGCAAAATCAGGGTTTGCAAAAACAATTCCTTTATGATAAGAAGAAAGATAAGGTGCTATCGATGACATCTGAGGCATAAATGGGTAATATGGATTTTCAAGATTTTCAACAGTTACAATGATTTCATAATCAGCGGAATCTTCAGTATGAAAAGTAGATGTAAGAGATATTGTAAATTCTTCACCTCCCATATCATAAAATACTGTTTCAAAATAAAACCTATCATTTATTATGTTACCATTGCTGTCTCTATTTGCTGGGCTCGCAAGTGTTCGACAATAACCAGTTAGTTTTCCTGTAAGCATAATGTTATCGCCAAATCTTTCAACGTTTTCAGGGTCTAGATGATTTATTAGCTCAAGTTTAACAAGTGCATATTTGTATTCTTCAGGTATTTTGAATGTATGTGATTTAGAACCACCTGTTATAAACTTAAAAACACCAGATGGAAATAAATTACCTGAACCAATTTTATCTTTTGCATAATATGGTTCATATTCAGGATCTTCAATAATAGTAGGAGTAAAGGCGTCCATTGGGTTTGCAATTGTTATATAGTCTATTTCATAATCAATATCAGTTGGTTTGAATTTTTCAGGCAAAAAATCAATCATCATATCAACAATTTCATCACCACTTTCAAACTTTAAAGATTTACCAAAACCGGAAAGATTACCACAGACTAATGTTTTTTCGACACCTAAATTATTTAAAACTTCAGTTACCTCAAAATCAACGCTATCAGTAACAATTACTGGAATTCTTAAATAAGATGCCAAAGGTACTGCAGAAACACCTAGATAATAGCCTGTACGATTATATTCAATTAAAAGTGCAGCCTTGCTTTCATCCCAATATTTTTCTGCAATATAAAGAGAAAGGTCTTTGGGGCTATCATAATTATCAAATCTTATAACTTTTCGCTGAGCGATTTGTTCTTTATAAGCACGCTCTACAGCAGTTGATGGCTCACTCTCATTTTCGATATAGAGTGGTACAACACGTTGTTCTCCTTGTTCATCATAATTAACTGCAAGTGGAGTGGCAACAAGCGCATCAAATGGACACTTATTCGATACAAGTACTGCATCTGGTAGATCTTCTATCATTGATCCTGTAACATCAAAAAAATCAATGTTTACTGCAGTTTCCGCTTCAACTTTTTCATCCCAATAATAGATTCCTAAGGACGCTATTATTAATATTATTACACCGAAAACTACGATTAGTTTATCGTTTTTCTTCATTTTTTTCCCCCAGTAAAAATAAAACTCCTTATTAACAGAACTATATTTACATTTTTCTATATAATATTTTGCATTATATTATAAATATTTATAGTAATATATTTTATAAAAATAATCGTTGGGCATTTAATCTTACAAAAAATACACTTACAATAATTTTAATAATGATATTTGCTATTACTCGGACAATTAATAGGAGAATAAAAATAATGCCAGATGTAGAAATGTCAAAACAGCTTCAAGATCAAATAAATAGACTACAACAAACAAGAATGCAATTACAAATGATAACGCAACAAAGACAACAAATAGAACTAAGACTTAGAGACATAGAAGAAGCTCTTAAAGAACTAGAAAAAACAGATGAAAAAACACCCATATATAAAAGCGTAGGAGCGCTACTTATAAAAACCAATGGAAAAAAAGAAATTGCAACGGAGCTCAAAGAAAATAAAGAAAGTCTAGAGCTTAGAAAAACAACACTTGACAAGCAAGAAGGAAGAACAAAGGAAAAACTCAACGAACTACAAAGCAAAGTGCAAAATGCAATAAGTGGATCAAACGAAGGCGAGGAGAGTTAAAAAAATTGGATGATCTAAAGGATGATTTAAAATATGATTATAATGATTTAGGCGCCTTTGGTTTTAAAAGAAAAAGCTCTGCTAAGCAGTACACGCGAAGATCAGATTTACTATTTAAGATATTACTAGTTATTGGAATTATTTTACTAATAGGCTCAATTATCTTAATGATAATTTCTATAACTAGTAGTAGTAATACTGGTACGGATTATTCAAGTATTCCTAATAGTGTTTTTTCAATCTCAATAATTATAATTGCCTTTGCTATTATTCTATACTTTTTTAAACGTCAATTTGCAAAACTTGCTGATATAGCAGAAGAAATAGAAAATAATATTGAATTTTCAGATGAAGAGATTCACTAATAAAAAAATTTATTTTCCATATCTTCTCTGTCTTTGTTGGACTGTTTTAATAGCGTTTAAAAAATCTTTTTTTTGAAATGCCGGCCAATAAACATCAGAAAAATAAAGTTCTGAATAAGCGAGTTGCCAGAGTAGAAAGTTAGATATTCTTTCCTCTCCAGATGTTCTAAGAATGATATCTGGATCTGGTATACCATTAGTGTATAGGTATTTTGAAAAAATTGATTCTTTTATATCTTCAATTTTGACTTTACCAGATTTTACATCTTTTGCAATTTTCTGAATCGCTTGTATTATTTCCTCTCTTCCCCCATACGCGAGAGCTATATTAAAAGAGTATTTATCATAATGTTCGGTTTGATCCATAATATTTTTTGCTTGAGTAGCAATGTCTTTTGGGAGTGTATCAAGACGTCCGATAATTCTTATTCTTACTTTATTTTTATGAATACGAGAATCCTTAAACGCCTTTTTTAGCTCTTCCTTACATAAATCCATTAATGTTTTTACTTCATTGCTGCTTCTATTAAAGTTTTCAGTTGAAAAAGCATAAATTGTAAGGTTTTTAATTCCTAGCTCAAAACACCATTCTAGTACTTCTTTGATCTTGTCTCTTCCGAATTGATGTCCTATTTCTGGAGATAAACCGAGACTACTCGCAAAGCGTCGGTTTCCATCCATTATCACTGCAACGTGTTCAGGTACTGGATTTTTCTTTATTTGATCGATCGATTTGATATCTCTAAATTCGTTAAATTTTTTTGAAATATAATTGTAAATATCAGAGTTATAGACAATTGAAACAAGTTTTCTAAGTGTCTTATTGTGTATTGCATAGTCTTCCATCTGGTCGATTTTTTTGCTAGCTAAATATCTTAATGATGGTTTTTTTGATATAATGTTTTTTAACCTCCTAGAGTATCTTATGCAGAGAGTATTATTTATACATTAAGCTACCGAATGGATTTTAAAAAAAATATCTTATATTCTATTTGATACTTGAAAATTTGGAATATATTAAATTATTATAAGTTCTTATTTTGATTTTTCCTTAACAAATTTCTTTATCTCATCAAGATTATCTAAAATTAATTCTGCTTTTCTAAGCCCAAATCTGAATGGATAATTATCATCTTTATCTCTTTTCAAAGCAATAACTGGATTTCCATTATAATCCTCTATTTCTACGACCATTTATTTTTCCTCCTAACTTTCCCTCTTATAATTATTAATAATTTAATAATTGTAAACCTTTATTATTTATTTATATATTTCTAACATTAGTTATTAGTTTTCTTACCTTCCAAAGTTTTTATATATTAAGTATCTATTCGGAGCTTTTACTATATAAAGGTGATAATCTGGGAAATATTAGACAAACATTCATTAAAAACATTGCAATTGATCTTGCTAAACAATATCCTGATCAGTTTAAACACGATGATTTTCAACATAATAAAAATAAAGTAGCAGAGCTTAGCGATGTTAATAGTAATCTTTTAAGAAATCGCATTGCTGGTTATGTTACTCGCTATCTTGCTTCTCAAAATAAAGGACCAATAAATCCACCAACTTCTGAGTAGTAACCCAAAATTTATTTTAAGGAAGGTTTATCTGCAACACGGGTGAGTTTATAGAAAAAATACAAAAGGCAATCAAAGATCTGCAAAACGGAAGGTTCATTCTCATTTATGATGATGAAAAACGAGAAGGAGAAACAGATCTAGTAATAGCATCAGAATTTGTGACACCCAAATCAATTAAGACAATGAGAAAAGACGGTGGAGGCCTAGTATTCTTAATGACTTCCAAACAAATTGCAGATAAACTTAAACTTCCATTTTTAGCTGAAATGTATTTATCTATAGAAGAAAAATATCCTGTTTTAAAGGCACTTGTTCCAAATGATATACCATATGACTCTAAATCATCATTTTCACTTTACATTAATCATCGTAACACATTCACAGGAATTACAGATATCGACCGGAGTTTAACAATGAATAAATTTGCACAACTTACCAAAAAAATAGATACGTTAAATGATGGCTTTGCTACAAAGA
>MUGC01000084.1 GCA_002900535.1 Thermoplasmata archaeon M9B1D
CTTAATTTTTCATCGTTATATGATTTTTATGGACCAATGCCTGATATGTCAATTATTGATATAAAAGAAAATGTTACACCCCCTGAGTATCTTGGTATTGGTGATGAACCCACAACTATGTATGTACTTAGATACCAGCCTTATGATATAGGTGAAACTGCGCCTGCAGATGGTTACACATATTTATGTTGGGATAATTCATCGATTGTTACAAAAATCAATGAGACTCTTTTATGGATATATACGACTCCAACGACTGGAATAAATGAGACTTTTACGTGGGTGGAAATCTATGATAATTCTACAACTGGGGAACAGATGATTACAAGTTTTCCAGTGGACACAAGTTATATTTCTACTCTTACACAGGATGAAATAATTGTTAAACATAATCCCAAAATTGGAGATACTATAACTATTGAAACTACTGTTGTAGGATATGAAGATTATTCAGATTTAGCTTCTTACAAAGTAGAAAAGATAACTAATGATAAAATTTATACAAAAGAAATTTTTGGTGAAGAATGATTTTTATAAATAATTAAGTAAGTTGAGATTTAATCTCACTTTCTAATATTTCTAAAAATTCTTCTTCTTTGCCTTTTGGGATTGTTGCACCAGCAGCAATATTATGTCCACCACCAACACCATTTAATTCATTTGCTGCTTTTTTCATTGCTTTAGAAAGATTAAGACCTTTTGAAACAAGTTGTTGTGTTCCTCTAGCTGATACTTTTATTTCCCCATCGCCTTTATCAGCAAAACCAACGAGGGGGATATCGCTGCTTACTTCTTCAGAGTTAAGAAGCATGTTTGTTACAATTCCCACGATTGTATCTCTTATACCTGTTCCTGCATGGAAAAACTGGATATACTTACGTTTTTGAATCCCTTCTTCTTTTGCAAACTGTAAACCTTCCACTAGATTTGCTCGATGGCCTAGTAAAAGATTTCGTGCTTCATCTAAGTATTTATCTCTATTGCCTAAACATACTTGCAAACCTACGTCAAATTGACCGTAACGAGCTGTTGAATTAAGAAGTGTAGCAAATTCTTTTGCTTCATGAACCTCGGTTCCTTCTTCTTCTTTTTCAAGAATGTAGACTTCACCTAGAATTCTCTTGGTAATTGTATGTCCAAAACCCTTTGTTAACAAAAGCTGAGCGATATTAGATACAATTAACATACGCTCTGATTTATTCAAATCTATCCATCTTCGCCAGTTATCACCATCTTGTACTCGAATGCCTAATTCTTGTAGAAAAGAAATACAAGCTTGTTCACGTCCACTTAAACCTGGTAAAATCGGGTTGTTAGCATATTGTAAAAGTTTAGGAATCGATCGGGTTTCTCTGCCAAAATAGCGTATGTCGATTTTTGATTTTACATGACCGCTTGATTCTCCATCTTTTAATATTTCTTGATTATAACCTGTAAGTTTTCCTAATCGACGATCTTGTAAATCGCCACATGCGCCAATAATTGCTAGTGGAGATAAATCAATATTTTCTTTATTTAATGTTTTTGAAACAAGATATGTGGTACCAGCACCACTTATTTCAAAACCTCCGTCGATGTTGAAAAGATGAGGATTTAGATGATACGACTTGTTAGAACCCTCAGGGCAGGAATGATGATCAGTTATTATTTTATTTATTTCAGGATATTGGGCACTAATATTGCTACCCAAATCTGTAAACCATACAAGCGCGTGATTTTCATTTTTTAACCGCTCAATAATGGCCTCATCTAATTGTTTTACAAAATCAATTGAGGGCTCCTTTCCAAGTCTTTTAACTGTTTGATATGCGATTGATCCAGCTGTTATTCCATCTGCATCAATATGGCTAACAATATGGACTTCTTTTGATTTTTTTATAATATCTCCTATTTCTTTGGCTCTATTAATCAAAAAGTACACCCTTTTAAATTATGTAATGAAAAATAGTAAAATAGTCTTTCGGAAAAGTATAAAAAAATAAAAAAAGAATAACTATAGTTATTGTTCAGCCATTCTTTTGTATTTTTTGTATTTATCGTTAACGTCCTCTTCAAGTTTCTTATGAAGGCGTTTTGCTTCTTCTGGAAAAGCCCTTGTTAAAACGTTGTATCTAACCTCGCCCATAATGAAGTCATGAAGAGTACCATTGGGTTCTTTATAATCAAGTTGAAACGGATTTTTATCTTCTTCTTTAAGTCTTGGATCATATCTATATAAGGGCCAGTAACCTGATTCAACTGCAAGTTTTTCTTCTTCTTGGGTTTTACCCATTCCCTTTTTAATACCATGGTTGATGCATGGTGCATAAGCAATAATCAAAGATGGTCCAGGATACGATTCTGCTTCTTTAAGTGCTTTAAGAGCATGATTCTTGTTTGCACCCATTGATATACTTGTGACATATACATAACCATATGTCATTGCCATTACTCCAAGATCTTTTTTCTTGGTTTTTTTACCAGATGCTGCAAACTTTGCAACAGAACCAATAGGTGTTGCTTTTGATGATTGACCGCCAGTGTTTGAATAAACTTCTGTGTCAAAAACTAAAATGTTTATATCCTCTCCCATAGCTAAGACATGGTCAAGGCCGCCATAACCAATATCATATGCCCATCCGTCACCACCAACAGACCATATGCTTTTCTTCGTAAGCATTGTTTGTGATTCAAATATTTCTTTTAAGATTTCATCATCATGATTTTCTTTGAGCAATGCTTTTATTTTATCTCCCCATATTTTTGAATTTTCTGCATCATCTTTAAATTCAAGCCATTTTTCAAAAGCTTCTTTTAGTTCTCCAGAAACATTTTCTATTGATTGTTTTACAAGATCAGCAAGTTTGTTTCTACGTTGTATTGTTGCAAGAACCATGCCAAAACCATATTCAGCGTTATCTTCAAATAAGCTGTTTGCCCAGGCAGGGCCATGGCCATATTTATTTTTGGCAAATGGTATGGATGGTGCAGAACCACCCCAGATACTGGAACAACCTGTAGCATTGGCAATAATCATTCGATCACCAAACAGTTGAGTCGCAAGCTTTAGATAAGGAGTTTCGCCACAGCCGGCACATGCACCAGAAAACTCTAAAAGTGGTTGCTGAAATTGAGAACCCTTTACTGTGAATTTATCAAAACCACCAGACCTGATTGGGATTTTTTCAGAATACTTTTGATTTGGAACTTGATTAATTTGTGTTGCAAATGGTTTCATAATAAGTGCTTTTTCTTTTGAAGGACAGATATCAGCACAGTTACCACAGCCAACACAATCCTCAGTATAAATCTGGATTCTGAAAAACAGTCCTTCTGCGTCTTTTCCAACTGCTTTTTTAGCAGTGAATTCTTTAGGTGCCCTCTTTAGTTCCTCATCGTTTAATAGAACTGGTCTAATTGCTGCATGAGGACAAACCATGGCACACTGATTGCATTGGATACAGTTGTCTATCTGCCATTCAGGTGTATTAATTGCAACACCACGTTTTTCATATTTTGTTGTTTCAGTTGGGAATATGCCGCCTGGTGTAAACTTACTAACGGGTAGTTTATCTCCCTGTTGGGCGAGCATTGGTCTCATAACTTCACTTACAAATACAGGTTCGTCTAGTTTCTTGATAGGCTCGGATTTTATTTTAGCCCAATCATTTGAGTAGTTAATTTTATTAATATTTTGTAGGGCTGCATCAACTGCTTTCCAGTTCATTTGAACTACATCTTTTCCTTTTTTACCATAGGTTTCTTCGATTGCTTCTTTTAGATATTTAATTGCATCATCGACGGGTAGTACTTTTGAAAGTTTGAAAAAAACAGTTTGCATCACCATATTTATACGGCCACCAAGACCAACATTTTCTGCGATTTTAACCGCATCGATAGTATAAAAATCTAGTTTTTTCTCAGCAATTATTTTCTTTAAAGAATTTGGAAGATGTTTATCCATTTCTTCTAAAGTCCAAGGACAATTTAAAACAAAAGTACCTTCATTTTTAACTCCTTCAAGTAGATCATATTTGTCGACATATGCTGGGTTATGACAGGCGATATAGTCAGCATCTTTTATTAGATAAGTTGATTTAATCGGAGTTTTTCCAAAACGAAGATGTGAGACAGTAACTCCACCAGATTTTTTAGAGTCATATGCGAAATAGCCTTGAACGTACATATTGGTATTATCGCCAATAATTTTAATTGCATCCTTATTGGCGCCTACTGTTCCATCTCCTCCTAGTCCCCAGAATTTACACTGGACTAGTCCTTCTGGTGTAGCATCTATTTCTTCATTAATCGGTAGACTAGTGTATGTTACATCATCGATGATTCCTACTGTGAAATTGTTTTTAGGTTCTTTCATTTTAAGATTGTCAAAAACTGCTTTTGCCATACTGGGTGTGAAGTCTTTAGAGCCGAGACCATATCGACCACCATAAATTTGGATTTCTTTATTTTTTGTATGTTGGTATACTGCTGATACATCAAGATAAAGTGGTTCGCCATAGGCTCCGTTTTCTTTTGTTCTATCTAATACTGCTATTTTTTTTACCGAATCTGGTACTGTTGCTAAGAAATGTTCAACACTGAATGGTCGGTAAAGTCTTACTTTGATAAGTCCTACTTTTTCACCATGTTTGTTTAAATATTCAACTGCCTCTTCTGCTGCTTCAGCGCCTGATCCCATTATTATAATGATACGGTCGGCATCTGATGCGCCTATATAGTCAAATAAATTATATGCACGTCCAGTAAGTTGACCAACTTTTTTCATTTCTTCTTCAACAATTTTTGGGACTAAATGATAAAACTTGTTTGCTGCTTCATTTAACTGAAAGTAAATATCTGGGTTCTGAGCAGTACCACGTAGATGTGGTTTTTCAGGATTAAGTGCTCTTTCTCTATGCTTCTTTATTCCATCCCAGTCGACTAAGCCAGGTATATCATCATAATTTAACATCTCGATTTTTTGAATTTCATGGCTGCTTCTAAATCCATCAAAGAAATGTACAAATGGTATACTTGCTCTAATAGTGGATAGATGTGCAACTAATGCAATGTCATTTATTTCCTGAATAGAGCCTGATGCAAGCATTGCAAAGCCAGTTGCACGAGCTGCCATTACATCCTGATGATCACCAAAAATAGAAAGTGCTTGACCTGCAATTGCTCTTGCGGACACATGAAATACACAGGGCATTAGCTCTCCTGAAATTTTATACATGTTTGGAATCATTAACAAAAGACCTTGTGAAGCAGTATATGTACTACAAAAAGCACCAGCTGAAAGCGCTCCGTGAGCTGCTCCAGCAGCTCCTCCTTCTGATTGCATTTCTTGAACTTTTAATGTTTGACCAAAGATATTTTTTCTTCCTTCAGCAGCCCATGCGTCTACAACTTCACCCATAGGTGATGAAGGTGTTATAGGATAAATTGCTGCGACATCGCTAAAAGCATATGCTACATGTGCAGCTGCTGTATTACCATCAACAGATTTTATTAATTTTTCTTTTTTCTTTTCGTTAGTTTTTAATTCACTCATAAGCGTGTTGGACATAATAAGCACCTCTAAAGATGTGTTACCCGTATATAGGTATAATACATAAATATTTGGTATAT
>MUGC01000085.1 GCA_002900535.1 Thermoplasmata archaeon M9B1D
GTAAACCTGTTTTTTTTCATTGCGAAGATGAAGAATGTTTAATTCAACATAAAAAAACCAAGTTGAATTTATCTGATCATATGCGTTTTAGACCAAGCATATGTGAAGAGATTTCTATTAAAAAAGTAATCGAAGATTCAAAGGGTTTTAGTACAAGGGTTCATATCTGCCATGTCTCAAGTTGTGAGGGTTTAGAGCTTTTAAAAAATAAACCTATGAATATTAGCTTTGGGGTTACTCCTCATCATAGTCTTTTATATGTAGAAAAAGACATGGGGTCACAATCTTTGTTTAAAACTAACCCACCTATTAGAACTAGCTTTGATAAAGAATCTTTGTTCAACTCTTTGAAAAATGGTTTGGCCGATATCCTCGAATCTGATCATGCGCCTCATACTTTGGAAGAAAAAGATGTTGATTTTGATGAGGCACCAAGTGGTGTTCCTGGTGTAGAAACATTGTATCCTTTGTTTTTGTTTCTTGCAAAAAAAGAAGTTATTTCTTTTCAGCGTTTGATTTCTTTGTTGTGTGTCAAGCCTGCGAATCTATTAGGTATTCCAAAAGGCAGGCTTGATAAGGGGTCTGATGCTGATTTTTTAGTAGTTGATTTAAAAAATGAATCTAGAATTAAATCAGAAAATCTGCATTCACGTTGTGGTTGGACTCCTTTTGAAGATTGGCTTGCAATATTTCCTGAAACTGTTTTTATTCGAGGGGAAAAGGTTATTGAAGATAACGAAATTCAGGTGAAACAAGGTTTTGGAAAATTCGTTGGAGCATAAAATATGTTAGAGTGGCTGCCTGTATGGTTTAGGATTTTTTTCCTTTCGATGATTCCTTGGCTTGAATCTCGTTATGTCATTCCCTTTGCTATTACTCCTACTGATTTAGGTGGTCTTGGTTGGGAGTGGTGGCAAGCCTTCCCCATAGCAGTTATTGGCAATATGCTTCCAATACCTTTTATTTTATTGTTTTTTCCCTATGTTGAAAAATGGCTTCGTAACTTTAAGTCATGGTCAAGATTAATGGATTGGTTTTTTGCAAAAACCCGTAAGAGAGCAGATGCGAAAATTCGTCGATATGAGCATCTGGGTTTATTGGTTTTTGTTGCGATCCCTTTGCCTTTTACTGGCGCCTGGACTGGTGCCCTTATAGCTTATTTATTTAATTTAAAATTTGGTAGATCTTTAATTACAATTTTTGTTGGTGTTTTAATAGCAGCAGGTATTATGACTGTTGTTTCTTTGACAGGTATTAACCCTAGTTACATTGTTGCTGGAATTTTTATTGCTGCTGTAACAATGGGTTTAATAATTTTTATAAGTAATCCATCTAAAAATAAATAGGGAGGTTTTGTTTATAAATGAAAGGAAATCTGAATATTCTTGCAAATAAAACTGCTGAAGTAGTGGCTCGAAAAGTCAAAAAATCAGCAGCCTCTGAGTTCCATAAATTTGGAAATAATGTTGGTCTTGGTGCTGATGGAACTGTTACCAAATATGTTGATAAAATTGCAGAAGATGCTGCTATAAATTACCTAAATAAATCAAAAATAAAGATTAATGTTCTTAGTGAGGAGGCAGGTTTTATAGATAATGGTGCTGAGTATACTTTTGTGTTAGATCCATTGGATGGAACACGTAATGCATATAGAGGGATTCCTTTTTATTCGGTTTCTATTGGTGTCGGTAAAAAAACACTTAGTGATGTTGAGTATGGTATTGTAAAAAATATCCCAACTGGTGATGTTTTTACTGCTGAAAAAGGATTTGGTGCTTTTTATAACAATAAAAAAATTGGGGTTCCAGAGGTTCCTGATAAGGAGATTTTATCTTCCCTTACGCTTGGTAAAAACTATGATAAAACTGCTTTGAAATTTGCTAAAAAAGAAAAAGTTCGTAGCCTTGGTTGCGCTTCTCTTGAGATGTGTATGGTTGCAATTGGGGCACTTGATTTTTATTTTGTTGGAAATGAATATCTAAGAGTTATTGATATTGCAGCATCGACTTTGATACTTCGGGAAGCAGGTGGTATTGTTACAAATATATTTGGAGAAGAGCTGGATATACGTTTTTCTTTAAATGAAAGAACCAGTGTTGTTGCAGCATGCAACATGGATATAATAAAGGAAATTATAAACTAAAAAACTAGTTATTTTTCTATTTTTTATATTCTTTGATGCCGTCAAGAGTTCTCTTCCATTCTAATATATCACGACATTTGCCACAATAGCCATGATATGTCTCAAAATCAAACTTATGCATTTTTCGTCCACAATACTTACATTTGTACAGTTTTTCTTTCATCTTATAATAGATAGTATGGATTCAATAAACATTAATTTTTTTAAAAACCAAAAAATTTTCGTAAAGAGGAGTCTGGTAAAAGCGGAATCGGATGGGATCCTTCCCCTAATGTCTTTTATCCAGACCTCCCCAATATCTATAATGAAAAACAAGTTTAAAAAATATTTTATTGTTCAAAACACTCTTTCAATGTTTTTTGATAATCATCCGGTAAAACAACTTTTCTTTCGACTTCTTGCCATTCTAAACCATAGTCTGAAAGCAATTTTTTTATCATGTCAGGTATACGTGGTGCACATAGAACCCCTCTAACATTTATAGTATCGATATCTTTTTTGATATCATTTACATACATCCTTAATTGGTGTACAGCAGAGATATTTGCAAGGCTGCGTTTAACTTCAATTACTACAGGTGTATGGTTTTTATCATATCCGAAAAGATCAATCATCCCTGATTTTACATGTTTTTCACGTTTACTAATTCGAAGACCATCTTCAATAAAATTTGGATTATTTACAATTTCATTTACAACATCAAGCTCCATGCCAGATATCAAGAGTTTAGCTTTATCTTTCAACATGTTGACAGTTACAAGCTGAATATCTCTAAAGTTAATTTTCATTTTTTCAGGAGGCTTATAATGGCGGGAACGTATAACTAACTGGCCGTCTTTTATTTTAAATTCTGTTTTAGTGCCTGTTGGTTGCCAATTTACTGGTTCACGCATAGTCGGCTGATGAACGAGAACTGTCCCATCTTGTTTTATCATTATAATTCTTTCCCCCCAGTCAAGAAATGAGCGAGCACGCCCTTTGTAATCTATTATACAATCTCCGATAATTATTAGAAGTGTTTTGTCTGGTTTATTTGTATGATATTTTTTAATGAAATCTAATGCATCTGATATTTTTGGATTAATTAAGTTTTTTGCCAATGTCGACCTTCCATTTTTTGTAACAAAAAAGCCGTAATATATTGTTTTGGCTTATTTTGGCATACGCATAAACATTTTTATATACTACTGTTTAATTTTGGAGCAGAAAATGACAATTGCAAATGATTTGATTAAAAAAGTTGGAGAAAAAAAACTTCATTTCTCATTACTTGATCCTGAGGACCAAACCCCGAAAGAGGCAGGAAAACTTGCAAAACTTGCAGAAGAAGCAGGTAGCTCAGCTATGATGGTTGGGGGATCAACTCTTACATCTAGTATGCAAGTAGATAAAACAGTAGAAGCAATAAAGGGGAATTCTAAACTTCCGGTTATATTGTTTCCCTCGGGTAAAAAATTTCTTAGCAAATATGCAGATGCAATATTTTTTATGAGCTGTTTAAATTCTCGTAATCTTGGTTTTTTAATACGTGAGCATGTTCAGGGATCGCTATTTATAAAGCAAGTTGATATTGAACCAATATCTATGGGTTATCTAATAGTTGAACCTGGTATGACTGCTGGTAAAATTGGTCAAGTAGATTTAGTTAATCGTGATGATTTACAGACAGCTGTTGGTTACGCTCTTGCAACGCAATATTTTGGAATGAAATTTTTTTATCTTGAAGCAGGATCTGGTGCACCTGAGCCTGTTACAAATGAGATGATTTCGGCGGTTAAGAAAAATATAAATATTCCACTTATAGTAGGTGGTGGTATCCGATCTGCTAAAACTGCTCATGAAAAAGCTCTTGCAGGTGCAGATATAATTGTTACAGGAACTACTTTTGAAAAAGACAAAAACATTGAAAAAACACTTAGAGAAATTATAAAAGCAATAGAAGAATAAATGATTTTCATGAATGTATTAATTTCTGTTGGGGGGGCATCAGGTAGCATATATGGAATTCGTCTTTTAGAAGAACTTAAAAAAGTGGATGTTGAAACCCATTTGATTGTATCAGATGGCGCTAAAAAAATCCTTGAGCATGAGACGAGTTACAAATTTGAAGGCTTGAAAAAACAAGCTGATTTTTTTTATGATAATGATGATTTGTTTTCAGGACCTGCCAGTGGTAGTTTTAAACTTGATGCAATGATTATTTGTCCTTGTAGTATGAAAACGCTTTCAGCAGTGGCTAATGGCTATGGCGATACTCTCACAAGTCGAGCTGCAAGTTGTCAACTTAAAGAAGAACGAAAGTTAATAATTGTTATTCGTGAGACGCCATTGGATTTACCAGGGATTGAAAACATGAGAAAAGTAAAACTTGCTGGGGCGACATTACTTCCTGCTATGCCTGGTTTTTATCACAAACCTAAAAAAATTGATGATTTGGTTGATTTTATAGTTGGTAAAATTCTGGATCAATTGAAAATTAATCATTCTTTGTTCAAAAGGTGGAAATAAGAGATTTTTGCTAATTTTCTCTTTGTTGCAATTTTTCTATTTGTCAAATCAATATTTTATGATATAACATTACGAATCTAAGAATGCCCCCATTTTTTTTCAACACGATCCAGTCTAAGAATAACATAAGCTATGACTGTTGTAATTATTGGCAATATATAATTTCCGAGACCGACAATTAATCCAATGGCAGCAATAACCCATAAGCTTGCAGCTGTTGTAAGACCTTTAACATCTCCTCTTAATGCAATTATACTTCCTGCTCCAATAAAGCTTATGCCTGCTACTACACCTGCAGCTATTCGTGTAGCATCAAAAGAGCCAATGATATCTGTTGGTAAGAGATAAAAAGAGGCAATTGTAAAAAGGCATGCGCCCATGCATACAAAAATGTGAGTGCGAAGTCCTGCTGGTTTATGACTTTTTTCTCTTTCAAGTCCAATAATCCCGCCAAGAAGTACTGATACTAACAATCTTATTATTAGATCTAAATCATTTGATGTAAATTCAAATGGAATTTCAATCATAAATAATTGTTATAATTTAATCGTTTAAAAACTAGATTATTTCTCGCAAATTTTTATGAAATTTTGGAATACTAACTCGCCGTGCTCTGTATGTTCTACTTCTGGGTGAAACTGAAGACCATAAAATGGTTTGTTTTTATGTTTCATAGCTTGGATTTTACAACTTTCACTTTCAGCAAGACGGATAAAATTAATAGGAAGTTTTGTAACTTCGTCGTTGTGTGATTCCCAAACAATAGATTTTTTAGGTAATCCTTTAAAAATTTCATATTCATCTAGAATATTGAGCTCAATTTTACCAAACTCTGGGTTTTTTGCAGGTTTTACTGAACCACCAAAAAATCGTGCCATATATTGATGACCTGCACATATGCCTAAAATAGGAAAATTTGCTTTTTTAAGTATTTCATGAGTGTTTCCTAAATTACCA
>MUGC01000086.1 GCA_002900535.1 Thermoplasmata archaeon M9B1D
CTCAAACTCTACAAACCTCCAAATATTTTTTATTTACAAACAATATTTCTGATGTATACTAAATCTTGACTGAAAAATCATTCTAAAACAATTAAAAAACAATTTAAAAATGATCTCTATGCCTAAAGCTTAAAATCTATTTAGTACGCTAAGTAGGAGGATTTATTAGAAATTAAAAGCCTGATCATAAAATTTTTTTTTGTGCATATAATTTAAAATCTTTTAAAGATAGATTTAAGACAAAAAGTATACATATCTAATGGTTGGTTATTCAGATGGTTCTCGGGGGATGAATGATTTTGATGATTGGAGTAACTTGGATTTAACTTTTTTTGATCAACCATTCCCTTAAGGATTATGATGGATAGGAATCTATTTAAATAACCAATGATTGTCATTTTAACAAAAAAGTAAAGATAAAAACTTCACATTTTTCGTTTATTCGATTTTTTTGAATTTTTATTTTTTTCTTTTTTAAACTCAGCATATAAGAGCTGAGGAGGTGAAAAAATATGGAAGGAAAAATAAAATGGTATAACCCCATAAAAGGATTTGGATTTATCGTAGGTGAAGATGGAAAAGACATTTTTGTACATCAAACTGATATGCCAACAGATGTAAAACTTAATGAAGATGATCCCGTTGAATATGAAGTCGAGCAATCAGAGAGAGGGCCTAAAGCAAAAAACGTAAAAAAGCTGTGAATTTCTTAATTAATTATCAATTTTATTTATCTATTTTCTTTACTTAATATTAATAAGCTATTAGGTTTGATTTAATTGAAAAACTAAAAGGAAAAACAAGTTTTACTCCTTAAAAGATAATTTTGAATAAACCTTTTTTGTCATTTTTCTCCCGTTAAAACAAACCGTATTAAATATTGGCAGGCCCGAGGTGGGATTATATAGTAGACGTTAAAATCCCTATTTTAAAAAATCATACGAAAAAAAATTTTGTAAAACTGTAGTATTAAACTCAAGCCACTAGAGAGCTACCAGAAAAAGGTTTAATTTACTAACACTTTTTTTTATTGAACTAAATGTTGAGAGTGGTAATATAAGTAAATCTCTTCGAAAGGGTTGTCTGTGCTGTTGGGGAATAGGAAATGGTTACTTTTCTGCCAAAATGCTCTGCTGCTAACTTCATGTGATAAAGAGCGATGCCTACATCAATTTGGAGTAAATTTTTTGCGAAAAAACGTCGGAGCAAGCCCGTATTCCCTATGTATGCATGAATCGTGTTTTCATTTCCTGTGAAGTACCAAGGTTGGCTGTTTGTTGATGATGGAGCTAATCGAGCTGCCTCAAGTAATTCCTTCATACCAGTAATATCAGTTATTTTCCAAAGAGGTTTTCTGATGAATTCAGACTTATTCATCCTATATAGTGTTTTCTTTGCTTTCCCAAACGCCATCAAAATAACAAATTCAAGATTTGAATTCCCTTTTACTTCTTTAATAGGTTGAGGAATACCTTGCCAGCAGCTACCTATTTCGTTTGCTGAAAAAAATAGATTCATCTGCTGTAGCATGAATCCTATATTAGTTAGATAATGTGCTTTATTTTCAGAAAATGCAGCAATATAATGTGGTGCCTTTCTCATTGTTCGTTTGACCTGATTGTGTGGAATAATTTTAAATTCTGTTATTATGTCATCATACATTGGCTGTAAGCTATTGAGAAAATCTGAAATCTTTTGCAGAATCTTTTTATTTAAAGGTACCATATCATAAGTCCTGATTGATTTTCGTTTAAAAATCATAGGGTACAAATCGTAGTTTTCCATAGGTTTTATCTTCTGTAATGTCATGGGTAAGTAACTAAATATAATAAAAATTTTGGTTTACAAAATTAAAAAGAGTTAATAAATAATTACAAAAAACCTTTATCGACCTTTATAAATTACTATATTAAATGATAAAATTTAGCAAATTTAAATTTATTCCTGAATATGGAGATTCAAATAAACCAGATGTCAGATCAAAGTATGGTTATTTAGAAGCAGCAGTAAGTATAATTGGAAATGTTATACTATTTTTTATAAAAATATCTCTGGGTTTTTTTATTAATAGTATTGCCCTTATCGCAGATGGTATACATTCTCTGTCAGATGTTTCAACATCAGGTATTGTAATTTTTGGTTTTAGAATTGCTAAAAAAGATCCAGATAAAGAACATCCATTTGGGCATGGAAGAGCAGAGTACATTGCCACTTTAATAATTGCAATTTTATTGATTATTGTCGGTTTGGGTTTTATTCAACAATCTATTGGAAGAATAATAAGCCTTGAACAAATAACTCATCAGGAATATTTAATAACTATAGGTATTGTTGTTTTAATTTCTGCAGTTTTTAAAGAATTAATGGCGAAATATTCATTTGCTATTTCTAAAAAGATTAATAGTGATGTATTAAAAGCCGATGCTTGGCATCATAGAAGTGATGCATTATCTTCAATAGGTGTGGCAATAGGGATTATTGCTGCAAGGTTTGGTTTTCCAATATTAGATCCAGTTTTTGCAATACTTGTATCTATAATTATAATATATGTTGGAATTGATTTGATGAAAAAATCATCAAATTTTCTAATGGGAACTAAAATCGATAATGATATGATTTGTCAAATTGAAGAAATTGTAAAATCTATTGAACATGCAAAAGGTTTACATGATATATTTTTACATGACTATGGTACAAATAAAGTATTAACTTTACATGTTGAAATAGATTCTAATTTATCAATAGAAAAAGCTCATAAAATTGCAGATATTCTTGAGAAAGAAATCCAAGCTAGAACTAATTTTTCTACAGTTATTCACCTTGAACCTATAAACAATAAACTAAATAATAAAGAGGAAATTGAATTTATTAAAAAGATATTAGAATCACAAAAAGAAGTTGTATCATTTCATAAGATTCAAATAATAAATACAAGTGATAACGATCTTATAAAAATGCATTTAGTTGTAAATCATAGTATGCCTGTTGAAAAAACACATAAATTATGCAATATCATAGAAAAAATCCTTCTTAATAAGTATGGTCCTTGTAAAGTAGATATCCATTTTGATCCATGTTATAAAAATTGTAAAATTTGTAATATTTCATGTAAAAATTTTAATAAATATAATAATATTAAATGATGATAAAAATTGTAAAATGTTTTTAAATAAAGACTATGTTTTTGGAATATCTGACTTTTAGCATGCATTTAGTTTGTTAGTATGATTATAGATCATATGATGTTAATAGAAATATTCGAAAAATTTCCAAAAATTCTAAAAATTTCCAAGAATGTATTTAACCAAAAAAACTCATAACTGCATTAAAGGAGATATATATGAAAATAAAAACCATATTGATAGTAGGATGTTTAGTAATAGGTATAGTTGGAACTACTGGATACGCTGTGGCAGATGGTATGGGACCTGCGCCTAATTCAGGCGATGGAGATCCTGATGGCAGTGGATTTGATTCACCAAATGGACCAAATTACGAAGATTTCCCAGGAAATGGGCATGGTATCCCCGCTCCAAACTCAGGTGATTGTAATCCTGATGGACCAGGTTGGTAAAAAAATAATCAACACTTTTTTTCTATTTTTTTTGTAAATTAATTTACTTAGAAATTAAAAAAGTCAATTAAATATTGATTTCTGTCCATATGTCTGTAAATCCTTCGAATAAATCAAATGGTTTGTATCTAATCAAATAATTAATAATCTCATCCCTATTGATAATTTTATAACCACGCATTTCACCATATCTTTGAACTTCTATTATATTATATTTGATAAGTTTATTAAGATGATATGAAAGTGTTGATGGTGCACAATCAATATTTTCAAGTATATCTTTATGCCTAGCAGTATCATGTTTTATAAGAAAAAATATTATTGATAATATTGTTTTTTGTCTAAGTATTGAGTAATGTTTTGTCTTAGTTTCTACTTTACCCTTCAAAAAATATCGTGAAAAACCTGTTTTTTTATCAACAGTTACTATATCATGTTTTTCCAAATATCTCATATGATATTCAACAAGTGATATCCGCATTTTTAATAGTTCAGATATTTTACTTAAATGTAAACCTGGATTTTTACTAATAAGATCATATATTTTTCGTCGTGTCTCTAGCTCTAATATATCATCCATATTTATCTCACGATTTAATTAAAATAGCTAAAAACAACAACGCCAACATTATAAGATCAAAAATACTTAAAATACTAATCGATAATATATTTTCTAATCTTGGATAAAAAATACTAGTGCTAAGTAAAATAAATTTAATAAAAAAAACAAAAAGTATAATGCTTACAAAAAATATTTTTTTATTTTTAGAATTTTTATAACTAAACAACGATACTATAAAAAGTCCAAAGGAAAAGATCATGCCAAATCCATAGATGATAATATTAAACAATGAATCCATATTGAATCTACCAACTTTACATTATTTTTTATTATAAAGAATAAACATGGATATAAATGTAGTTGTTTTTTTATCTTCTTTTACGGATGTAAATAATTCCTATAAACAGAATAGCGGCTAGTGCACAGCAAATAATATAGATGGTTATTAAATTGAATAGTTCTGGCATTGTTAACTTACCATCTGTTATAATTGATGGGAATATACTTCCTAGAAGGTTTACACCAATTTTTGGGTCATGGATTATGTCGAGTCCCTGCGGATATGAAAAAATTATTTCTGTTTTAGATGCTGGTTCTTTGTCATAATATTGATTTGTTAATCCTGTTTCTGACAGTATTGTAACATTTACTGGTTGGTTCTTGTTGTCAATATTAACTTGGTTTGACCATGAAAAGAAACTAGTATGATTTTGTGAAGATATGTTCATCTGCCTTTCATTAGTTGCAGTATATCGATTTTCATCATATGATTGTTCCTCAAGATTATGTTGATACTGTGTTTCCATCTGCGTTACAAGTGCTAACTGTGTTGTCTGATTTGAAAATGAGTAATTTGTAATAATAAAATCTATCTTCATTTCTTCAGGTGTGATGATATTATTATACAATGAGGTTTCATTAGTTGCGATATATATGGTTAATGCAAATATGTTGTCAATAGTATGTGTCTCCATAATATAGATGATATTGCCATCAGACGATGTAGTGTTTGTGTAGGATATTTCAGTAAATGTTATATTTGAAAAAGATAGTGAACTTGCAATTAGATCATTTCGATCATATCTACCATTATTGTTGGTATCGTAGTACTCGATGATTTTTTCTATATATAGATGGAAGTGTGGCTGATTTACTGTTGTTGTTAGGTTGGGTATAAACGAAAGTGTTAAAGTTGGTATATTATCTATATTAAACATAAACTCAAAAGTTTCTTCGGTATTGTTTTGTCTGTATTGCAATCTGATTCGTGTTCTATTACTTTCACAAGTCATATTCATTGTACCTTTTTGATTTCTATATTGATATCTCCATTGTTTGCTCTGGTTGCTGTCGCCTGTTTGATTTCTGTTATCAGATCCATTTTGATTAGGTCCAGGCTGTTGATTATTTT
>MUGC01000297.1 GCA_002900535.1 Thermoplasmata archaeon M9B1D
AAGATTAATCAAAGAAGTTGTTTGCTCTGTTTCAAAAAGAATGGTTTCGTTATAGAGCTTTTTTATTATGCCATGTAGGTTAAAACCATTATGATATTCTAGTTTTACAGTTTTATCTAAAAAATTTATTATCGCTTCATATTCCATAGTTACAATTCCTATTCATTTTTCTCATTATTTAATTTATAATTTTTCTTGTTTATAGATTTTATTTAGATACCTTTTTAATACGGGTGATGCTTTGGGATTGCTAGGAGAGCTTTTAAAAGGCGTTTTAAAAGAGATGATTGAAAAAATAACTTTATAAAACTGAAATTTTTAATCACTAAAGCACTACTTGTTATAAAAAAGGAGTAGACCTAATAAACAGTAAAAATTTCGGAAAAAAAATTTTTTTTCTGTAATTAGAGGGAGATATCTATAATATTAAAGTTTAGATTATTTTTCGATTCCAGATGGGGAGTACTATGGGGATAAAAATAAAATGTGCGCTAGCAATAATTTTTTTTCACGATAGGCACTAAAGTAGTATCGATAAAGTATCCGCTCGTCCTTGGAGAGAATATCGATAAATACAATTGGGAAAGCTGCGGGGGGGGTTCGATATCGTTCGATAATGAAAAAATACAATATATATTTGTAAAATGATATCGTAAGGCATTTATGGATAATAGTATATACTTTTTCTAACTATGACAAAGATTCGCACGACTATAACGATTGATGAAGAGCTGCTTAATATTGCCCATAATCATAAGATTAGAATTAGTACTTTTTTACATAATAGTTTGATAGAATATTTGGGGAAAATAAACGGAGCAAATAGCCTTCACACGGCGGAGGTCGCCGGTTCAAATCCGGCTAAGCCCATGCTACTTATTATCATGATATTGATGTTTGAATCCCGCCAGGTCCGTAAAATAATGCTCAAATATCTTATCAAAAAACATAATTATTTATTTCTCCTTAGAAATTAGCAAAACTCTAATCATAGGCTATTAATGAGATTTTTTTAGGTAAGTACGTAGATATCTCTTAGATCAAGCGAGATGTTACTCCCGTTGGTTGCTCTCACTTCAAGGGTATGCAGCCCCCGCGAGGCGTGGAGCTCCCAAGTAAACGGTGCTTCATCATCAGTATATTGTATCAAGGAATCAAGATAGAATTCAACGGAGTTTGTGTTTTCAGCGGTGACTTGTACAGTGAGGTCTCCAATGATTCGCGCTGCTGCTTTTTGAATAGGCAGACTTCTAAACAGCGTGGAAAACGCTCTCCCTCGTACATAAGTATGGAAAGGTTTCAGATTTCCATGGACCCCATCTATATACATTATCCCCGTTCCAGGGCCGTACCAATCTGCAAACATATCCTCATCATAGGCAATTCGAACCCATCCATCTTCACCCCATGTTGTTCCTGCACTATTTTTCACAATCCAACATTGCTCTGTATCATCATAACCCACCATACACATGACATGTCCTCCAGCCGATCCACCCCACCGGTGTCGATACACACCTCCTCGGTAATATAAGAAATCTTTCATGAAATGGACACAGATAGCAAGGGGTCCGTGTTCGATCAGTGCTGTTTTGATAGATTCCTGATCATGTTCAACCCATCCCCATTCTGTTATTTTGGTAGTTCTGTTTTCCCATCCCGGTAGGCTTTCATAAGGGTAATCAAACGCTCTATGCGGATCAGGGTAACAGCCTTCATCTGGTACGCCATGTTCTATCAGATAGTTTGCTGCATCCATTATATTAACATACCCCCGCTCATAGGTTCCCCCGGCATAAAAATACAGATGAGTTTCTGAGAGATCAGGCGTGTAGACTTCTCCAAGCGTATATTGCATAAGTGTTTCAAGTGAGGCGCATAATCCATATGACTCACAGGTCGGCGCTGGTGCCTGATTTTTAACAGGAGTAGTATAATCGGTACCGTTAATATCCCGCCAGCTGAACTGAGAAGGCAGACTACATGATGCTACCGTAAAACCTTGGTTTTCAGCAGATAGCGAGGTTATAGTTACAAGTGGTAGTATAAGAACTAGGAAACAGAGAATCAAAATCGTTTTTTTCATAATACTTGTTTTCTCCCTATATAATATTTTTATAATATATATCAAATACATATTATATATAAAATTTACCTTTTTTATTAGTTACGCTCATATGATACTATCTCATCATAGGCTATTGATTTCAGTTAAAACCTGCTAGAT
>MUGC01000087.1 GCA_002900535.1 Thermoplasmata archaeon M9B1D
TTAGACCACTTGCAAGAATACTTGATGAATGGGAGAGTTTTACGCTTCTACTTGTTAGCTCAAACTTTGCAAAAATCTACTCAATATATCTTGGAAAAGTAGAAGATACAAAAAAAATTTCAAAAGATATAATGAACAAACATAAAAAAGGTGGATGGTCACAAGCACGTTTTAATAGATTGAGAAAAGGAGCAATTCATACATTTTATAAAGAAGTAATGGAGAAGTTAAAAGAACATGCTGATGAACAAATAATAATTGCAGGACCAGGTACTGCAAAAAATGAATTAATTCAAATGTTACCACAAGAACTTAAAAATAGAATAGTAGATGTAATTGACATAAACATTCATGATGAAAACAAACTTTTGAAAGAATCAATTCATTTAATATCTGAAAAAGAAAAAAGAAAAAGTCATGAGGCTGTCAAACACCTTAAACAAGAAATATTAAAAGATGGTCTTTACTCATATGGAATTAAAGAAACTCTTAAAGCAGTAAAAAACGGACAAGTAGAACTTTTAATAATAGAAAAAAACTATAAACTCCGTGGCTGGATATGTGAACACTGCCAATCTGTAGGGGAAGGCATCAAAAAAAAATGCCCTTACTGTGGTCATAATACATCAGAAGTTGATGTTTTAGAAGAAATACTTGAGTTTGCGGAAAGAACTAATGCGGAAATTGAATTTACTGATGATGAAGAAATAAAAAATCTAGGACATATTGGCGCAATTCTAAGATATAAATAAAAAATATTTTTTCCACAAAATCTTTTTAATACCTTATAAGATGATGGTGCAAGGAGCATCATTTATGAGTCTTACATTAGGAATTCGAAGAGAAGATAAAAACAAATGGGAAAAAAGGACACCTATCACACCAGAACATGTGAAAAAACTAAAAGACGAGCATGACATAAATGCAATAATTCAAACATCACCCATAAGAATTTTCAACGACAAAGAATATCAATATGCTGGAGCAAAGATCCAGGAAGATATTTCAGCTGCAGATGTTATTTTTGCAGTTAAAGAAATACCTCAACATTTATTTGAAAAAAACAAAACATATGTTTTTTTTTCACATGTAATAAAAGGACAGAAAAAAAACATCCCCATGCTTAAAAAAATGATGCAGCAAGAATGTACACTTATAGAATATGAAAAAATAACAGATGATAAAAACAGAAGACTAGTATTTTTCGGAAGATACGCAGGTCTTGCAGGAATGGTTGATTCATTATGGGCTTTTGGACAAAGAATGAAATGGAAGGGTATAAAAACACCTTTTAGTGAAATAGAACAAACGATCAAATACAAAGATCTAGATGAAATCAAAGATCATTTAAATCGAGTTGGAAATAAAATTGAAAAATCCGGATTGAACAAGCTCATATCACCTATGGTCGTTGGATTTGCAGGTTATGGAAACGTTTCGCGAGGTGCTCAAGAAATAATTGACATGCTACCAATACGAGAAATACAACCCTCTCAACTTGAAGCAATACAGGAAAACTACTCTGATAAGCAAATCTATAAAGTAGTTTTTAAAGAAGAAGACATGGTAGAACCTATTTCAACAGAAGCAGAGTTTGATTTACAGGATTATTATAAAAACCCGCATCTTTACAGATCAATTTTTCAAAAATATATACCTCGACTCAGTATCCTTATGAACTGTATTTACTGGGATGAACGTTATCCAAGGCTTATAACCAAGGATTTTATTGAAGAAAATTATACTCTTCAGATGAAATTGCAAGTTATAGGAGATATAAGCGTCGATATCAATGGTGCAATAGAATTTAATGCAAAAACAACAGATCCCAGTGAACCAGTTTTTGTATATAATCCAATACGTGAGGATATAATAGAAGGATTTGCAGGAGATGGCGTAGTAATAATGTCAGTTGACAACCTACCTTGTGAACTACCTAAGGAATCTTCAAGATCATTTAGTGAATCATTAATGCCATTTATTCCATATATTGTAAAAGCAGATTACAGTGTTTCCTTTGAAAAGTTGGACCTGCCTCCTGAAATTAAAAAAGCAGTAATCCTTTATAATGGTAAATTAACACCTGGCTATGAGTATATAAACAGGTTTTTATAGATAATTTTTAATTCGCATCCAATAATTGCATCCAGGGGTTGAAAGCAGTTTATGAGTAAAAAGATATTAGTTTTTGGCGCAGGTATGGTATCAAGACCGATGATACGGTATTTTTTCGGTAAGACAGATTTTTTGGTCACAATGGCGAGTAGGACAGTAACTAAAGCTGAGAAAATAATAAACGATCACCCAAGAGGTAAATCAATTGCTTTTAATGTAAAAGACAATAAATTATTGGAAAAACTAGTATCTGAATCTGACTTAGTAGTGAGTCTTCTACCATATACTTATCATGTAAAAATTGCTAAATTTTGCATAAAACATAAAAAACCAATGGTAACAACCTCTTATGTCTCTGATGAGATGAAATTACTTGATGAAAAAGCTAAATCTGCTGGTGTTTTAATTTTAAATGAGTGCGGACTAGATCCAGGTATTGATCACATGTCTGCTATGAGAATAATACACAATGTTAAAGAGAAAAATGGAAAAGTTGTAAGCTTTCGCTCAACAACAGGTGCGCTTCCTTCGTTCGAAGCAAATAATAACCCATTTGGTTATAAATTTTCTTGGTCGCCCCGAGGTGTTTTATTAGCATCAAAAAATCCTTCTAAATGGATTGAAAATGGGAAAATAATATCATATCCTGGTGAGAAACTTTTTGAAAACTATACAATTCAGGATGTACCTGGTGTTGGTAGTTTTGAAAACTATCCTAATAGAAATTCTGTCCCATACAAAGATCTCTATGGTCTAAGAGATGCACATACTGTTTACAGGGGCACTTTTAGGATGACTGGTTGGTGTGAAACGCTTAGAAAAATAGTAGCACTCGGCTGGTTGGAAGAAGATCCTATTATAAATTTCAAAGGAAAAACATATGGAGATGTTACACGTTTTTTAATCAATGCAAAACCAAACGAAGATCTGATCGATGCAACTGCTAGATATCTGAATCTTGAAACTTATTCAACTGTTATTAAAAGACTCGAATGGTTAGGACTATTCGGCGAAGAAATTCTTCCCAAAAACTGTGATAACCCTCTAGATTACTTGAATGTTTTAACAATGAAAAAAATGATTCTAAACAAAGATGAATGTGATATGATTATTATGCATCACGAATTTCTAGCAAAATATCCTAATAAACAAGAGTATATAACTTCAACTTTGCTTGATTATGGAATTCTGAACCAAGATTCATCAATTTCAAGAACTGTTTCTTTACCTGCAGCAATAGCTGTAAAACTAATACTTCAAAACAAATTTAGAACTACAGGTGTTCATATCCCTGTCATACCTGAAATTTACGATCCTATTTTAGATGAATTAGAAACATTTGGTATTAAATTTATTGAAAAATCAAAGACACTGTAATTAATATTTATCATTTTTAATAAATTATTTTATAACATATGTCTGTTTGGTTTTTTCCAAACATTTTCCTACTATATATAAGCAAAGCTGGCTATATATAACTATAAATAAAGCAAGATTTAAAAGTGATGCCATGAAAAGAAAAAATAACCAAAGGGGATTGATTTTCACAGGAATTATAATAATCATATTATTCAACTATGCTATAGACGTTCAGCCAGCTGTTTTTAATTAGTTATAAGCATCTTAGAGAGGGGTATATCAAACAATCTCCTTCTTCTGTCCCCTCTCCACTCCCACCATTTTATTTGATTACCGATATTGTTTTATAAGTATGAAAGATACCGCTTACAAATTTAATATTTAAAAATAATAATCATAATTTTGAAGGAAATGATATTATGGCAATCTCACCAAAAAATGTTCATGAAATAATATCAAAATATATGCTTGCTGATGGATTAGACCTTGTCCTTGATTTGAAAAAAAGTAAAGGATGTCAAATTTACGACTCAAGAAAAAATAGATTTATGCTTGATTGTTTTTCTTTTTTTGCTACATCACCACTTGGGGTTAATCATCCTGAACTTTTAAACTCACAATTTATTGAAAAAATAGGGGAAGTAGCAATAAATAAACCTACGAATTCTGATATTTACACTATTGAGATGGCAGAGTTTGTCGATAGTTTTGCAAAACAGGCAATGCCTGATTTTTTTAGACATCTGTTTTTTGTAAGTGGTGGAGCACTTGCAATTGAAAACGGATTAAAAACTGCTTTTGACTGGAAAATAAGGAAAAATGTTGAAAATGGAAAAAACGAAAAACTTGGAACGCAGGTTATACATTTCAAAGAAGCTTTTCATGGTAGATCTGGCTACACTTTATCATTAACAAATACATTTAATCTAGATAAAATAAAATATTTTCCTAAATTCAACTGGCCTCGTATTATAAACCCAAAGATTACTTTTCCACTTAATACAGATAATCTTGAAAAAGTTCAAGAATTAGAAAACAAAGCCCTCTCTGAAATTGATAACGCTGTTTTAAAGAATCCTGATGATATAGCTGCTTTAATAATTGAACCAATTCAGGGAGAGGGTGGAGATAATCATTTTAGAAATGAATTTTTTATTGAGCTTCGTAAACTTTGTGATATACATGATATGATGTTTATTATTGATGAGATTCAAACAGGTGTTGGTCTAACAGGTAAAATGTGGGCTTTTGAGCATTTTGATTTCAAACCAGATATTTTAGCCTTTGGAAAAAAAACCCAGGTTTGTGGAATTATGGTAAACGATCGTGTTGAAGAAGTAAAAGATAATGTTTTCAGAGTTCCTAGCAGACTAAACTCAACCTGGGGTGGAAATCTTGTGGATATGGTTCGTTTTCAAAAATATCTAGAGGTAATTAAGAAAGAAAAATTAATTAAAAATTCAGAAATACAAGGCAAGCGTCTCTTAGAAGGTCTTTTGGGGATTCATGAGAAATATCCAGATAAAATGTTAAACCCTCGCGGTCGTGGTCTTATGTGTTCATTTGATCTTCAAAGTTCTGAGAAAAGAGATGAATTTAGAAAAAAACTTTATTCAAATGATATGATAATCCTTGGTTGCGGTGCAAGAACCATCAGATTTCGACCGCCACTTATTTTTTCTTCAGAAGATGTTGATAAATCACTTGATATTTTGAAGAATTCTATAAAATCTTTTTAATTAGATTTTTCAATAATCTTTAAATATCTTTCCTTTTAAATAACTAATTATTTCGTAAATATTAAATCTTATCTGCTTAGTTGTATCACGATCTCGTAGAGTAACAGTTTTATTCTTAATGGTTTCATGATCAATAGTTATACAGAAGGGAGTTCCTATTTCATCCATACGAGCATAACGTCTACCGATAGTACCACCATCATCATAATATGTAGTAATATTATGTTTTCTTAAATCTTGATCAATTTCTTTTGCAATTTTAACA
>MUGC01000088.1 GCA_002900535.1 Thermoplasmata archaeon M9B1D
TCTCTCATGATATTTTGTGCATCAGCCAGAACATCTAGTTCTTTTTTTATTTGTTTAACAACACTTGTTATTCTACCATAGATCTCTTTTTGTTTTTGTTTTAATATATCTATTTTTTGTGTTTTTCTTAACATTTTTGATTGTTTTGTAAAAATCATTTGAGAAGTTTTTTTTGCCCAATCAATCGCGCCTAGTGATTTTTTAAGTTTATCTTTATTGATTTTAATTTCTATAATGTCCTGATAAAACATTGGTAAGTTATCTATTGATGGAAAAATTTTTACATAATTTTCAAGTGTTGTAATAACAAAATTTGAAAAACTTTCAGTTTTAGCAATAATTGTTTTCTTTTTTCGATACAAAGCATTTCTGTCGATTATTTGTATTTTTTTTGTTTTTTTGAATGCCCTGTCCAGTAGTTGTTCTGAGGTAAGAACGATTGGTAATTTTTTAAACATGATAATTTAAAAGAGTTGAATTGTATGTGCCTTTTAAAGTTTTGTAAACAATGCTTAGGCATATTTTATTAATAAGTGATTCTAAGATAATAAAGTAATTTTTTTAAGAAATTAAAGTTTGACAATAATTTATTTTTCGATAGGCTAAAATTCAGTGTGCCCCAGTCACTTTCTGCACCGTTTACGTCTTTTAACTTGGCTTTAATTATGTATGTATCTTTAGTATAAAATGTATGATGTTCGATGATATCATCATCAGAAGTGTATGGTCCTTTCCATCCACTGTTATTACCATCGCCCCAATCCCAATAACAATATATTGCATCACCCTCGGGGTCTTTAACATCATTTATTTGAAAAGTGTATTCTTCCTCAGGCGCACCATTAATAGGTCCTGTAATCTCAGGTTTATTTGGTGAATAGTTATCAAGTTTTAAAACACGTAGTGTGGGATCTCCAAAAAGATACATTCCATAATACCATTCTTGTTCCCATAGTTCAAATGGTGCTTGTTTATTAAACCATGTTTGGAATGCTTCACCAATTGTGGATCCTTCTCCAAGTGGTTCTGTGAAATCATTAAAGTAAAGCATGCTTCCAGATTTTGATGATGCAATTGTTATCAGCCCATATGTTGTATTAAATATGTATGCGCCTGCAAGGTAGTTTTCATCTGTTAATCTTCCTGGTCCACAGGCAAATAAGTTATAAAATAAAACAGGTGGGTCATTTTTTTGAATATCATCTGAATAAACCCAGTTACCGCGGTCGAAATAGGTTCCAAGGTTAAAAGGGCATCCATTTCCAATGCCTCGTTCCCATTTTCCAATTGGTGCAAGGTCGTCAAGGTTTGGTTCTATTGTTGATTCTCCGTTTAGATAATCATATGATAATCTTGTGGTTTGATTTTTATTTGTATATGGTCCATTTATCAACCATGTTCCAATATGTGTTATTGGTGTTGCTTCAGGGTTAAAAATTATGCCATCTATTTGTTTTCCTTCTGAATCGCAAATTTTTGCACTAAAACCAGTATCTCCCATCCATTCAGAGGTTTTCACAAGAAGTCTGTTTTCGCCTGATAGAAGATTTATATCTAACTTTTTATAATCTGCAGTATAATCACCATATTTGTTATCAAAGAGTATTTGTTTGCCGTTGAGCCATACGCGTGCTCCATCATCATATCCTATCCATAGTTGACATGTTTTTTCTGAATCAGCTATTATTTTTGTGAATGCGTAGCATACACCATAGTCTGCATCGTTATATTGGTGGTTTATGTCGATGTAGGGGTTCCCTGAGTTGTATAGAGTCCATGTTTTGCCTCCCATGTTATCTCCTTCATTTGGGTTGATATTTGCCTCAGTTTTTCCAATATAATTAGTGGTAAGATAGCTATAAAAATTATCAGGGTTATCTTGATGAAAGCCATTGAGTAGCCAGCTGCGGATATATTCTGCTTCATTTTCATAATAGGCTGGGTTATAGGTTTGATAAATTATATCATTAAAAGGTTGGTTATTTGTGTCTGTGATATATGCTGAGAATTGATAGCTCCATGCTTCCTGGCTTATTTTACATAGAAGTTGATTCCAACCTGCATTTAATTGTACATTAACTCTGAATTCGTCTTTTTTCCAATCTGAATATCTATCTTTTGTTAAGACTTCTTCTTTATTTAACCAGACTTTTATCCCATCGTCAGAACCAACAAGAAGCCTAGCAGGTCTATCTGTTGGTGAGTAAATGTAGACATGGGCATATGCTGTTGATTCAGTTGGTCTTGTTCCAAAATAATGACCTCCTGAGTAGCTATGAACACATACTTGTACAAAATGTTGTCCTAAACTCATTTGGCTCAGATAATCTTGAGCTGTTGTGTAAAAACCTAAATCATGCCGTACGACATCATCATTATATATATTGTTTAAAAACACATCCATATCATACCAATCTTCTTCAACATATTCCAATCCACGCCATGGTTGCCATAGTTGCCCTTTTCTATAACTGTGGACTTTTGAGAAATAATCATTTATCAAGTTTTTTTCAGAATCATAGGTCAAGGTTGATGCATAAATTCGGCCTACGTATATCTCTGGTCCTGTGTCACCATTGCCTGAGCTATGAGATTCGAAGTCACCATCATTGTCTGCATCTTTCCAGTTGCCATCAAGATCCATAAAAAACAAATCACAAGGAAAAACATCTTCTGAGACTTCTGCCCATGCAATAGTGATATCACCTATAAAAACGACGCCTAAACAACCTTGAAGGTATTGGTTTTTTACCCAGTTTTTAATTTCATCAGGAGTGCCATGTGAAACTGTTTCCAGATAAACAGAATATCCTTCCATGGTAAGATCATCTACATATTGGGTTATGTTATCAGAAATATAAGGGTACAGAGTTGCATCGACTAATAATGAAATACCATTATTATTTCTAATGGAGGTGACTTCTGGTGTAAAAAACTCTGCTGATTGTAAGGGGTGATTTTTTATGTATTCTTCATAAGTTCCCGGTAGTTCACCGTTAGGCGAAAACCATTGTAACTTTTTTATGTAAGTGCCTTCTTGAAAAATAGAAATATTTGCGTTCTCATTGATATTCTGATTTATTATATTAAAAGCTGAAGTAGACGAAAATGATGTGATTAATAACATCATCAGGATTATAAATAAATTTTTAAATTTTTTCATATATAATTCTTCTTTGAGATATCCGGCAATCTTTATAATAAAATAATGAGTTTTAATTAATAAATGTTTTGAGCTTTAACTTGGAAGTATATATCCAAAATTTTTTTTTATTTTTAAATTTTATTATTATATTTATTAAGATTTACTCCAGATACATAACTTTTTATAATTTTTATACAATTATACAAATATGAAACTAAAAAAATTAATATTGATTTCTTTAGTCATTTTATTTATTTTAAACACAATAATTGTTAGCAGTCAATCCACCGGATTAAAAGAAGAAAAACAAATTACTGTATTGGTAATGGGTTTTGGACCATTTTTAAATTATAATGTAAATCCCTCTGAATTGATTGCTGCAGATCTTGATGGAGAAACAATATGTAATGCTGAGATAATAGGTTTGCATGTCCTACCAAATCTTAGTAATTTTTCTGAATCTATTAACATTGTTTATCAAGCAATTGATTCTATTAATCCAGATTATATCTTTTCAATAGGTCTTGCTGCTAAATATGAAAATATTAGAATTGAAAAAGTAGGATTTAATCTTAAATCTGAAATTAAAAATGATTCTAAATTGGAAAAATTAATACCAAATGCACCTTTCTTGCGTATTTCTCCATTTCCTTCAATGAGAATATTCCGAGAATTAAAAAAAGAATCAATATCTTCTCAAACTTCTTTTTTTGCTGGTCTTTCACTTTGTAATGGAATGTTGTATAGTGTTTTGAATTATGTTGATATAAACAATTTAGATATAAAATCAGGTTTTATTCATGTTCCTTTACATAAAACTGAGGAAAATCCAGATGCAATGGATTTGCAAACAATGGTTAACGCAACAAGAATTATTATCAAAGTCTGTTTAGAATATTTTTCTTGTATAAATTGTTAGAAATTAAATATAGTTCCTATCAACTCGAAATAAAAATACTTGTTACAGTAAATTATATTATTTTTTCCAATAACACCACAGGTTGAATCTTGCATTTTTAAAATTGTAACAAAAACTCAAAATAATACTTACAAAATACAAAAAGTAAAATGTATGATTCCTTACAGTTATCAAAAATAACAGAAAAACTTGTAATAAAAGATGATTTAAAAAAATATTATCGTTTTCGCCCAGCAGGTTTCTACGGCGGTATAGCAACTGCTGATACAGTAGGTTGTAATTTAAGGTGCAAGTTCTGTTGGTCAGGAAATAGCGTTTGGAATGTAAAAAACACAGGGGAATTTTATTCACCTGAGGACGTGGCGTTAACTCTAAATACCATTGCTAGAAAAAAGAATTATCGGCGGGTTAGAGTATCTGGTGGTGAGCCAACTATTGGTAAAAATCATCTAATCAAACTTTTAAACAATATAGATTCTAATTTATTATTCATACTTGAGACTAATGGGATTTTATTAGGAAAAGATAAAAAATATATAAATGAACTATCTCAATTTAATAACCTTCATGTCCGTGTATGTCTCAAAGGTTGCAACCTTGAAGAGTTTTCTCTTTTAACTGGAGCGGAGACAGGTTTTAATTACCAGTTAAGATCATTAGGATATTTAAGGGATAAAGGTTTAAGCTTCAATGTTGCAGTGGTTTCATTGAAAAATGATAAAAAAGAACTATATGAAAAATTAAAGGATATAGGTCTTGGTAAAATAATGATTGAGGAAGAAGAAATAAAGTTATATCCGCAAGTTCAAAAAAGATTAAAAAAAGAAGGATTAATTGATTATTTTAAGTAAGGATATGTAAATTTTGTGAGATTTTTTATTTAATAAATAAAAGAAGATAAAAAGTTTATAAATATATTAAAAAACTTTATGTGATGCATGTAAATTAGGATGTTGGTAAAATTTCATGGATGAAGGTTATATTCTTTCAAACAAATTTAGGCGGACAATATTTGATGCGTTATCCTCTGGGGAGACAAACATAAACATGATTTGTAAAAAATATAGAATTATTCCTATTGTAGCGCAAAAAGTAATAGACGATTTTATATCTGGTGGAATACTTGAGAAAAAAGGTAATAAATATGTTCTTACAAAAGAAGGAGAAAAATTAGCAACAATTATTTAAGGATAAAAAATTGTTTGAAGAAGGTAAAATTTAATGAAACCATATTTATTGCAAACACTTAAAGAGCTCGCTTTACTTGGAGCGATTAAAAATAAAATAGAAATATCTTCTCTTGAGCTTGGTAAACAAATTGAATCAAGTCAGCAAACCGCTTCGAGGTATTTACTTGAACTTGATAAAATAGGGATGGTTACACGAGAATTAGGGATTAAAAA
>MUGC01000089.1 GCA_002900535.1 Thermoplasmata archaeon M9B1D
TCCACATTTATCATATATTGATATAACTTTTGGATATGCAGATTTGGAATTAGAGATGATTGTTAATAATGTAGATCAATTAAAACAAATTATTGAAGATATATCAATTAAGTTTCCTAATATAATAAGAAGTTATATGTATTTTAGAGTTGTAAAATCTCACAAATGGGTTGAATTACCTGAAGAATAAATCATATATAATTTTTGAACTTTGATTTTGTTTAGATGATGTGAAATTTGGTAATTTTTTGGTATAAATATGTATTTTTGAAGTAGTTAAGGAGAAATGAATATTGTATTTGAATTATTTCTTATAAAATTATAACTATCTGGAGAATATGACATTTTTAGAAAAATTTAAATTAAACTATTTCATTAAAAATTTGTATTTAAGGTATTAATTAAAGAATAGGAAAGGAAGAGGAGGTATAGTTAAATTTATACCCCGACAGTATTGTTGTTGGAGAAATAGCAGAAATTTAAGATTAAATATTTTTCTATACTAACTTTAAAGAGAGCGCCAAGGAGGGGCGCTATTGTATAAGTACCCAAATAGAGAGGAGGTTGATATTGAATGACTATGCCAATAACTGATCCAGTGCAAATAGAATGGCATATAGACCAGTTAGATGAATATGCATTACATGATTATTTACAAAGGCGTTTTCCTAATTGGAATATAGTGGACATATAGATTAAAATTTCATTAAAATAATTACAAAAATGGTAAAAAACTTTTAAAATTTTAATGTTAAACGCCGAGGAGGGGCGTAAAAAAAATAAATACCCAATTGGAGGAGGTTGATATAGAATGGGAAATTTCAAAGGCACAATAACTGAACATGATCAAATAGAATGTTTATTAAGAATGTGTGATAACCAAAAAATGTGGGAAGTATTACGTGAAAAAATGGTAGAACCATGGGTCCTAACAGAAGAAGAGTATAAGGAATTAAGACCAGAAAATGAATCTAACTGACCTTGAAAATGAAGCAAAAGCATATTACGATAAACTTTGGTCAAATCCAAAAAGAATACATAAAATCATAGAGGAAATTCCTAGCTGGCATTTTGGTTTCTATGAGAAAGGAATTAACAATTCAAATGAAGCTAAAATAAATATGATGGATTACGTTGGCCGACTTCTAGAATTAGATGATGAATCATTTATGAAAATACTGGATGCAGGATCAGGTGTTGGCACAACATCTCTATATCTAGCTAAGAAATATTCAAATTGTATATTTCATGGTATAACTATTTCCCATAATGAATCGATAATTGCAGGGATTTTACAAAAAAAAAGCAAAATCAGAAATGTACAATTCCAACAAGGATCTTACATGAAAACAAGTTATAAAAATAACTATTTTGATCGTATTTTTGCACTTGAATCAGTAATATATTCTCCTAATAAGAAAGAGTTTGTAAAAGAGATGTATAGAATCTTAAAACCAAATGGAAAACTTGTTATTCTGGATATTTTTCCTAAAAAGTACCAATTTAACCCATTATCAATTAAAATTGATAGTTATTTATATCAGAGAAAAAACTTGGATAGAAATCTTAAAAATTACTATATTGACATAAATAAATTTAAAAAATTTCTAACAACTGAAAAATTTGTAGAAATTAAAATCCATAATCTTATAAAAACAGGAAATATTAAAAAATCTATCTTATTTATTTCAATTATTTTATCTTCATATGCTCTTTTAATAACTAAATTAAAAACAATAAATAAGAAAAGACCATTTAAATATAAATTTATTTTACCTTTTATTTTTTTTGTGTTAATCTTGTATAAATTATTAATAAGCATAAATTCAAATATATATTACTCAATAGAAGCTATAAAAAAATGATGACTTTTCTCATGTTGAGACAATATTTATTCAACTCAATCCAAAGCCACTTTCCATTAGATTAACAAGCCTCTCGGTGAATCTAACCAAGGGCCCGCCATCAATAAGATCGTGATCTACTGTAAGAGTTAAATGAAGATATTCTCTAATTTTAATTTTGTTATTAACAACACCAGGTTTTTTTGTAATACCTCCAACAACAAATAAAGTCGTTGCTACGCCACCAAGTGGTATTATCCAACCAGGAAATTTACCTTTCATACCAATTGCTGTAACAGCAGTTGTGCCGAAATGTTTCTTTTTTAACTTTGCATTATCGTTGAGAAGCCATATAATAAATTTTTTTAAAAGAATAGGAGCGTTTAGAGCAAATTTTTCAAATTTTGAAATTTTTTCTCCTAAAACTTGCGTTGATTCGTCTATTTTTTGAGTTTGAACTGCTCTAATTTCATTTGTTATTTCAATTACACTTTTTTCATTTGTTTTTCGTAGGATATATGCCATAGGTCTTGTTTTTCCTTCAAAGGATCTTTCAACTGGTATTGCAACATCTACATCATCAAATATTAGGATTTTACTATTTCCGTGTTTATAAGAGTTAAATTCTTTGTATTCACTCATTGTTTGCGCAACACATTTTATTACCCAACCGGTAAAAGAGATTTTAAAACCTTTTTTATCTTTGTATTTTTTAATAATATTACGTGCATTAGTTACATCAATCTCTAAAATAGAATTAAATCTTCTTTTACGCCAGGCTTCTTTTACAACAATCTCTATATTTTTTCGATATTTTGTATAAGGTTTTTTTGTATAGTTCCCTAAATTATCCATTAATTATCAATAGTTTTCAATTTATTTAAATATTTTTATTTAATATCCCCATAAATCAATTGTCTTCTTAAAATGTTTATAAATCTTGTTTTTCTGTTCTTCGTCAATTTTATATTTATAAGTGTTAATATTTAACTGTGTTTCAATATAACTATTCAAATCCTTTTCATATTTTTCAAAATCAGGAAGATTTAATTCTTGGAAAATATTTTTAACTACCTCATATGGTTTTTTTATAAGATCCTCATATCTAACCTCTACGAGATTTCCTTCTGGTATTAGTTTTTTTTCTTCAAAATATTTCTCAAACATTTTATTATACATTTTTATCATTGCCATCTCAAAATCTTCCTGATCAGCAGGTTTTTGTAAACAGTAAAGTGTCATTTCCTTTTCGATATTTCTTTTCATAGAAAGATATGTATAATAAGGATCTCTATAAATATGAATAAATTTAGCATCTGGGAACAGTTCTAATAATAATTTTACTCTACTAGTATTTGAAGGATTCTTTAAAACTAGTTGCTTTCCATTGTAAAATAAAGTAATTTTTTTAAGATAATATAAATATGTTTTTTTCCAATCATTGATACGATTTTTACCAATGCTATCTAAATGAACAAATTTATAGTAAAAATCTCTATTTCTTGGAAAACACCAACCATGATAAAATGAAAATTGTGAAATATTACCAATACCATATTCTTCTTCTTGTGGCAAATCTGCTCCTAATACAATACTATCCTGTGGTCTAGTAGGAGGTAGTGATGATGCAACGATTGGTTTTATTTGTTTCTCAAACTTTAAAAAAAGACCAGGTGTAATAGTCTGAAATGTTGTTGGATAAGCAAAATCAAGATTTTTTGACATCAAATTATGTAAATAAGTAGTTCCGCTTCTCCAATGTCCTATAATAAATATCGGTGGTTTCTCAATTTTTGTGTTTTTTATATTTTTATCACATGTAATTTTTTCATATAAGCTTAGAGGAGCTAATAATAGACTTAACATAATAGAGTACAGAAATCTTGGCCAACCAATAATTCCAACTCTAAACTTATTTTGCGCTAATAATCTTAGAAGATTTGTAAAAGTTGAACCCGCAAGTGGCTCAAATGAAACATCTAATGGATCTATTTTGTATTCCGTCATAAAGAAACATGTTGAGAATTATCAACCCCTATAAGATGATTTTTGTTATTTTTACATATTTTATCAGAAATTTATTCAAAATCTTTTTATTAGCCATTATAATAATCGTTTTTGATATTTATGAAAATAGTAGTTTTAGGTGGATCAGGCGTTATTGGAAGCTATGCAGTAAAATATTTATCTAATATGGACATTTTTTCAAGAGTACTAATTGCTGATTCTAATGAAAAAAAGGCAAAAGAATTAAGCAAAATTAGTAATAAAATTGATTTTAAAAAAATTGATGCAACAGATGAAAAAAGTCTAAAATCAGTATTGAAAGATGCTGATATCGCAATAAACTGTATTGGACCATTTTATAAGTTTGCACCAAAAATTCTTAATTCTGTTATCGAAGCTGGTATTGATTATGTAGATGTTTGTGATGATTATGATGCTACAGAGAAGCTTTTAGATAATTACAATAAAAAAGCAATAGATGCTGGAACAACTTGTATTATAGGTCTTGGCGCTAGCCCTGGTTTAACAAATATAATTGCTTCATTAGCTGCAAGTCAATTAACATCAGTAGATAGTATAAAAGTATATGTTACACGTAGTATTGAAGAAGAAGCAGGAGGGGCAATACCTTATCATATGCTCCATTGTTGGTTGGGCGAAATTCCAATTTTTAAAGATGGACGTTTTAAAAAAGTAAGAGGCCTTATAGATGGAGAAGAGTTAGCAATGTTTCCAGAACCATTTGGGCAAAGTATGGTATATTATTTCGGGCATCCTGAACAAATTACTCTACCGCGTTATATAAAAGGCGTTAAGAACGTTTGTTGTAAAGGTTCGTTTTATCCACCAGAATTTAGAAATTCTTTACTTCAAATACAATCATATGGATTACTATCTGAGGATCCAATTAATGTTTCTGGAAATAAAATCAAACCAATTGATTTTACTACAGAATATCTAGATAAAATTAGAAAAAAAATTATTAAAAACTCTGGAAAAATTCCTCTAGGTGGTTCGGTAATGGTTGAAGTATCAGGAAAAGTTGAAGATCAACCTAAAATCATTAGATATTCAGGAACTTCTCATATGCGTCAAGGAACAGCAACTCCTGCTGCAGTTGGAGCAAAAATGATTGCAACAGGCGATATAAAAAAACCTGGAGTAAATGCACCAGAGGGTTGTATTTCACCTGAAAAATTCGTTATGCATTTTTTAAATATTCAAGGATTTGGAGATGTCTGGTTTACTGTTTCACAAAAAATGAGTGCGCTGCCTTAATTTTTTCATTTTTTAGTTTTATTGTACCAAGAGACCATATCTTCAACTATTTCCTTTAGATTATAATTTGGTTTAAATCCAAGTTTTTTCATAGCTTTTTTATTACTTATTAACCTATTAGTTCCAAATGTTTTTACTCTAAAACGTGTCAATGATGATTCATTTTTTGAAAATTTTTCTGCAAAAACAGCACTTAAATATGCTAAAAAATAAGGTACATGTTTCTTTATAGGTTCAACTTCCAATTGATTTGTTA
>MUGC01000090.1 GCA_002900535.1 Thermoplasmata archaeon M9B1D
AAGTTTTATATAAATGAAAAATCAGCGACTTTTTCTGATTTTGTAAATGTCCTATCTCATTCACGTATGACCAGTGATGGATACAATATTGTAAAGCAAGGTGATGTCACAAGTCTAATTGAAATGGGAAATATAGATAGACGCAGACTTATTGATGATATAGCAGGGATCTCTCATTTTGACAATGATATTAAAAATGCGGAAAAAGAAAGAGAAGAAGTGGACAGCAACCTTGAACGAATTAGAATTATATTAAATGAAATTTCAAACCAAATTCATCAACTTAAAAACGATCGTGATAGCGCATTTCGTTACAAAGAGCTTAAGGACCAACTATATGAAACCAAAGCAAAAATTGCTCTTAAAAAGAAACAAGATGTTGAATCGCAAATTGCCGAGGTAGGTAAACAAATTGATTCTTACGAAAAAGAGAAAGATAAACTTGATAATAAATCCAACGAGCTGAAAAAACAACATACGGAAATTCAAAAAGAACTAGAAGAAATTGAAAAAAAAATTGCTGATGTTGGCGGAGACGAAGTAAAAGAACTAAAAGAAAAAATCGATTTAATTAGAAGTGAAGAGATAAAAGTTGAGGAAAGGATTAATTACTCAAATGATGAAATCAAAGATATTCAAAAAGAAGAAATAGAATTAAAAACAAATCTTGAAAAACTTGAAAAAGAAATAGAAGAATACAATAATAATAAAAAAAATCTTGACACACAAATTGAAGATAAACAAAAAGAGTTTACAGAAAAAGACGCAGGATTATCTAAAATAAAAGAAGATATCGCTCAATCTGATGATAAATCAATGGATCTCACCCATGAACTTGCAAAGATGCGTGAGGAATACAATGAAAAAAATACTGAGATCCATGAGCTTAAACTTAAACGAAATCGTTTTACAGATAAAATCGAAGCACTTGAGCTACAAATAGCAGAAATACAGGAAACAAAGTCAACCTATGAATTTGAATTAAAAGATATCAACTGGCAATTTGAAGAATCTAAAAAAGAAGGTAAAGAAAAAAGCAAAAAAACACTTGATTTTGAAAAAAAACTTTTTGATAAGAAAAAACAAGAATCAGAACTAACTGAACAGCTAAACGATTTAGAAAATGCTATACGCCGCTTGCAAATTGAAAAATCTAAACTTCAAGCAGAATTTGATGCAGCACAAGCAGTTCAAGGTAAATATAATCAAGCAGTAAACAAAATTTTAAAAGCAAGAAACGATGGAATCCTAACAGGTGTTCATGGAACAGTTGCTGAACTTGCAAGAGTAGATAAAAAATTTGAAACAGCAGTTGAAATCGCAGCAGGTGCACGTATGCAATCCATCGTTGTCGATGACGATGAAGTAGCTGCAAAAGCAATTAAACTTTTACAAAAGGAAAAACTTGGACGAGCAACTTTTTTACCTATAAATAAAATGATTTCAGGCAAACCACGCGGAAAAGCTTTAATTTCAATAAAAGACGAAAAAGCCCATGGTTTTGCAATAGATCTTGTAAATTTTAAAGAAGAATACCGTGGCGCTTTTTGGTATGTTTTTGGTGACACAATTATTGTCGACACCCTTGATGATGCCCGTAGACTAATGGGTGGCGTACGTCTTGTTGACCTTAGAGGAAGCCTTATAGAAGCAGGAGGCGCAATGATTGGCGGGAGTACACCCAATACACATCTTTCTTTTACTAGTGCAGATCGTAGTAAACTTGAGGATGTTACAAAAAAACTAGAAGAAACAATAGCAAGCCAAGAAAATCTAACTGAAAAACTTACAGATCTCCGCAGAGAAATCATTGAAATTGAAAATAACCTTGGTGAAATTAGAACCGCTGGCGATAAAGAAATTCAGGTAAAAGATCTGGAAGTTAGAAAGAAAGAATTTACTGGAAAACTTGAAGTAATAACTAATGATTTAAAGGAAAAGGTAAAAGAAAAAGAAGAACTAGAAGAAAAGAAAAAAGAAGTTATTTCAAAAATTGAAGAATACAACAAACGCCTTGAAGAACTTGACAAAATTAAAGAAGAAAAAGGAAAAATTCTTTTAAAGGGAACTAAAAAAGAACTTGCTCAAGAAGCAAGAAGTCTGGAAGAAGAAGTTACAAAACTTCAGGAAACTATTTTAACTATTAATTCAGAAAAAGATGCACTTGGAAAAAAAATAGAGTTACTTTTAGAAAAGAAAAATGAAATATCAACAAGAATTGAATCCAAAACAATTGAAATAAAGGATTATAAAACATCGATTGAAGAGTTTAAATCCTCTCGTGCTAAGTTTAGAGATGAACTTAAAGCTCTCATGAATGTAGAAGAACAAATGACTGGTAAAATGAAAGATCTTACAACAAAACGTGATGGAGTTTATAAAAAAACTATTACTATTGAAAACGAGCTTGATAAAATTAATACCCGTGTCGAATCATATTATGACCTAATATCAAGGGCAAAATACCGATTACCAACTCTTGAAGCAGCAATAAAAGAGTTTGAACAAGAATTAGAGCTTTATAATGTTGAAATTAAAGAAGACAAACTTCCAAATGTTGAGTCTTTGAAGGATTCGATGAAAATAATAGAAGAGTCAATGCGTGAACTTGAACCAGTCAACATGAGAGCACTTGATGAATATGAACATCAATCTGAACGTAAAAATAAACTTGATGAAGATGTTAAACATCTTAAGGAACAAAAAAAGAACTTAATAAAACTTGTAGATGGAATAACAGATAAGAAAAAAGAACGATTCTTTGAAGTATTTAATATCATAAATAAAAATTTCAAAGAAACTTATGGGCAACTATCTGAAGGTGGAGAAGGTGAACTCCAAATAGAGAACGAAGAAAATATTTTTGAAAGTGGACTTACTATTAAGGCAAGACCTCGTGGTAAAAAAATCTTGCTTTTATCAGCGCTTTCAGGTGGTGAAAAAAGTATCGCATCTATCGCATTTATTTTTGCAATTCAACAATGGGATCCAAGTCCATTCTATGTACTAGATGAGGTAGATATGTTTCTTGATGGTGTGAATGCTGAAACAGTAAGTCGCATGGTAAAACAGAAAGCTTTGGATTCACAATTTATCATGGTTACACTTAGGAAAGTTGCTTTAAAAGAAGCAAATCATGTATATGGTGTTACTATGAAAGACACAGGTGTTTCTGAAATGATCGGAAACATTGACCCTGAAACAGTAAGTCCTAAGGGAGAATTTGAAATTGAAGGAGGTCGGATGATTGGAGCTGCCTAAAATTGACAATGAAGTAATAAATCATCTACTGTTTCATAAATCACTTATAGATGAAAAAGATGACTCAGCAAGAATAAACTATTATGTTTCAATGCTCCAAAAAACAGATGAGGGGGAGCACCTTTCAATTGAAAACCCGTTTGATAGAAGCATTACAATAGCATTTGAACTAGTAATGCAACAACATTTAAATCCATGGGATATTGATTTAGTAAGTTTTTCAACGATGTATCTGAAACGTGCAAAACAAGAAAAAATAGATTTGATGACTGCTGGTAGAATTATTTATATGGCATGGAAAATTTTAAAATTACAGAGTAACAACTTAGTGGTTGCAATGGAAAAACAGGAAGAAACCTATGAACCATTTGGTTGGGGGGATATTCCAACTGAAATGTATCTAACTAACGATGATGCATACTCATATACAAATCTTGTTATGAACATGCCAGAATCGCCCCTTGAAGAACCATTGAGAAGAGATTCAAAAAGAAAAGTAACATTAATAGAACTTTTAGATGCTTTCGACCTAGCTAGAAAAGAATCGGAAGAATTTCAGATTCTTGACCAACAAAGACAAGAAGAAAGAGAAAGGATAGCCGAGAGAGCGCGTAAAAGAATGAAAGGGACAGCACATGAAGATCATTTAGAGGACGACATACAAGCGATATGGAAAAGAATCAAAAATCATTCAAATAAAACTTTAACACTTATAGAGTTATGTGAAAAGAAAGGGAAAGAAGAACTAATTAAAGTTCTAATATCTGTTTTATTTCTTGCAATGGATAACAAAATAATTGTATTTCAAAAAAAGTTCCCATATGGAAAAATTTTTATTAAAAACATAGGATATAGTTGATGGATTGTGAAAGACATGGGTGTTAAAGAAAAACGCCTTTTAGAATCTGTGCTTTTTTCAGCAAGTGAACCAATAACAATTAATGAAATTAAACAAGCAACAAAAATGTCTACTCAAAAAATAAAAAAAACAATTGATGAGTTGATTGAAGATTATAATGTTACAAGAAAAAATGAAACTAGCATGGAAATTGTAAAAGCTGGTGACAAATATACTATGCAAGTTAAACAGGAATACTCAGATCAAAGTATTATGGTTGCAAAACCGGAAATCGATAGCAATCTTTTGAAAACATTAACACTTATTGCATTTCATCAACCGGTTAAACAATCAAATCTAAGACGTATGATAGGTACAAAGGCTTATGAGCATGTTGATGAACTTTCTGATTTAAAACTTATTCACAGTAGAAAACATGGTAGTACCGAAATGCTCACGACAACAAAACTTTTTCCTGAATATTTTGGAATTGACACCACAGATCCAGAGGAAATTAGAAGTTTTTTAATGAAAAAAGTAGCAGGAAAAATCGAAAAACAAAAATAAAATTATTCAAAATCTATTTTGTTTAGTCAACTACTGTAAAGAAAGTGGATAAGAGTTGTGTAATAATCTCTATATACTACTTTTTATAAAATAGTTATTAGAGCTTGAACGGGGGAGAGAAAAAAAAACTTATTTTTCTCATCCTTTTACATCCTCTCCTTACCATCTCATTTATCCCCCGATCAATCTCATAGGATCAAATTTTTTAACCTTTTTTTTACTACAAAAAAGTTTATATAAATTAATTATATTATTAACATCTGTTAACGTAGGGGAGCTATGAAAATGAAAAAGATTACTTGTTTTGTAGTATGTCTACTAATTTTAAGTAGTTTTACTGCAATAAGTTTAGGTCAAAAGGCTGATGTGCAACAGCAAAAGCAAACAGCTGGAAAAGTATTATCAATACAAAAAAAATTTTTGGAACCAAGTATTATTAGAACATATATAAATGAAGAAAAATTTATTGAATTACGTTTCAGTGAAACAAATGGTTATCTGCGACTTGAAGACAAACCTTTACTACCGTTATATCGAGAAACAATTAATCTTCCATTTGGAACAAAAATAACCGATATTTCTTGTGAAATAGGAAATACTGAAACAATGAAGCTACAAACAAAAATACTTCCAACTCCAAGAGATTTGATTACAGATATGCAGAATTATGAA
>MUGC01000091.1 GCA_002900535.1 Thermoplasmata archaeon M9B1D
TACAAAGTTTGGGAAGATATTTTCTCCTTTGTTCTTCTGTCCCATGTTCATATATATGACCAATACCAAGAGAATTATGTGCTTCTACAGTAAGTCCAGTCGAGCCACAAATGCGGGAGATTTCTTCAAGAGCAATCATATAACCAACGCGATCAATTCCAGCTCCACCATATTTCTGTGGAACGGTCATACCCATAAGTCCCATTTGACCCATCTTTTTATAAAGACCCTTTGGAAAATACTCTTCCTTGTCAATTTTATTTGCAATTGGTTTTATTTCTTTTTCACAAAACTCTCTAATTGTTTTTTGAAATAGTTTTTGTTCAGATGTAAGATTGAAATCCAAGTTTAATCACCAATCCGAGGATATAATTATTATCTAAAAACTTTTGGTAAAAAAAATCTATTAGTGACAAAAATAAGTTCTATTTTAATATTTTACCGGTTTCCATATACCATAAATACAGATCTAATTCTGCTAGGGTAAGATTTGTTTTTTTTGCAAGATCAATTAGCTTCTCTTCTATTTCCAAGTATTTATTTTTCGTAATCGTCTTCGGCTTATTAATTATATGATAAGAAGATAAGATATCTATAATATGAAAATCGATTATTGCGTAATCATCAAAACCTATATTTCTTAAAAAATGACTTGCTTCTTTATAACCTAAGCCTTTGACATTTTTTACAATCCATTCCCTAACAGCTTTTTTATCATGAAAATTTACAATTCTAGATAGATCATTTTTACATTTTTGTGATTGATGTATATAATAGGCCCTTGTATTAGGAAATCTATGACCATATTCTCGTAATTTATTACATAATTGCTCTTTTGAGTCTGTAATAAAACATTGGCCAATTTCATTTTGGATTTTAATGCTTTTTTCAGCATTAAAATTTGCAGTAAGCATACAAAAACACATTTCTTTGAACAGTTCATCATTTGATTTTTTGTTAATATTTTTAAATTGTTTTATTCTTTGATTTACTTTTTGTTTAATATTTGTTTTTTTTAGTTGTTCAATTTTTGCAATTAAATCATTCATATTCTTCAGCTTTAACTCAGGGGTATATATCTCTGTTTAAAAAATGATAGGTGGGGTGAAGAAAGCTGGAGAGGGCCCCAAAAATATTATGAGGAGAGGAGGAAAGGATGGGATTTTTAAAATAATTATTCTCCAACATTTCGCCACCCCAAACTGTGGTCAAGCTAACCTAAATTATTTTTTTATACCACCTCATTTAATGATAAACAATGAGATTATTAATCCACAAAGCCCCATTAATTAACAATCGTTAAATGTAATCACGATATTTAAATGTTTTGGTTCATTTTAGATTAAATATTTCGAAAAGTATAAAAGCAAATTTCTTCGAGAAAAAACATATTTGAAACAAATGTTACATAACGATAAACAATCGTTAATTTTAAGTATTGATAATAACATTCCTTATTATGAAACGCACTACTTGCGAATACATGATGTGGAATGGTTTGCCCGTAATTAGAAAAGAAATTGCAGAAAGTATGATTAATGATTTTGGTCTAACTCAAAAAGAGACTGCCGAAAGATTAGGAGTAACTCCTGCTGCTGTTTGTCAGTATGTTTCAAGAAAACGTGGAAGATTTGACATCAAAGATAAAAAACTAATAAGGGAAGTAAAACTATCTGCAAAAGCAATAATTGATAATGGGGATGGACATATTATATCAGAAACATGCAGGATTTGTAAACTTTTACGATTAAGCGGAGAGCTTAATCTTTTTTGTCCGGGATGCGACGAATAAAGAGAATCTATAAAATTAGATTTTGCTTTTCTACATGAAAGACTTCTATCATATGATCAGGGTGATATGACATCTTTGATTTTCTAAGACCTGGGAGATTCATGTCAGATTCTCTATTTATATATTTAACATTTTTCTGAAGGATTTTTGCTGTTTGTTGATTAATAGCTTTGTATATTCCATCATAATCTGGTGATCCTTTTTCATAATGAACAACAGCTGTATCAGGATTCATTTTTTCAAATACCGATAAAGCCTCTATTTTGTCATTAATTCTGATAGCAATACCAGATAGCCCCAAATCAAAGAAATGATCTGTTGAGTACAAAATTGCTTTTTTTTCATTTTCAAGAATTGGATCAGATTCACAGTCTTTCCAGAGGCACCAACGATGAAGAAATTCTTGTGCCTCATCCATGTTTTCTTTGGTTATATGCTCTATTGAAAAAAGATGATTTTTTTTAAACTTATTAAGACGGTTACGTATTTTACTATACGCAGACCCATTTAGTTGGGCAAGATTAGAAGCAAGATATACATAATCAAAATACTCCCTATGAGGTTTAAATATTGTTTTTGGATAATTCTGTTCCATCCATTTTTTTGCTTCAAAATCTATCATTCCAAAGGGACAATTGGTTTCTTGTTGTTTTGCTATTTTAAGTACTTGGTCAAAAACTTCTTTTTTTCTTTTACCAATAGGTGGTCTGAAACGAATATTATTTTCTATCCGACTCATTATTATAAGATTATTTTCAAATTCTAGGTATTTGTATTTGCTGTATTCCATCCAACTTATGAGTGATGTAAAAACATAATCACTATGGTTTGGTGGATATTCTTTATAGTATTTATCAAAAAGTGGTTTATCCTCAAGCTTAATTGGGATAAAATCCTCAATTGAAAGCAGTTTACTTTTCATCGTATTTCATTGGGGTATAATTTTTCATTTGTTTAAAATCTATGTTTTCGTAGAAACCTTCTTGATCTGGTTCTGCAATAAGTGCAATCCAATTAATGTTTTTTGATTTACAATGGTTGATTAATTTTTTAACTATTTTTTTTCCGATACCTTTAGCTCTAAATTCAGATAAAATAACAAGATCTTGGATATATGCATCTGAAACTCCATCTGATAATACTCGCCCCATACCAATTGTTTTACCTGTTTTTTTATCTATTGCTATTGCAAATACAAAACTACCTTTGATTAAATGTTTTATTGCAGATTTATCGTAATGGTCTTTCCACCAGCCTCCTGCTTTGTAAAGATTTACTATTTCATCTTCTGGCCATTTTCTTACAAATTTTATATCAAATTGTTCTTGTTTCATATTATTTCCAATTTTTAACCCGAAACAATGTAATTGTATAAGAGTATTTTTAAATTAGTTAGAATGTGATGATTGATTCGAATAAATATATCATTAATGGAATTGAAATAAGAGATGTTAAAAAACTTGCGACAATAAACTGATTTACAATTGCTCTATTGCCGTCAGCCCTTTCTGTGACAATTGGTACAGCTGTCACAGGTGGTACAGATGCTTGAATGATAAGAATTAAAGCAATATGGTAATCCATGAAATTCTGAAAGTAGAAAATTACTACAAGGAAAATAAGTGGAAATAAAAAATTTTTAATAATAACAAATTTTGTTATTTCTAACACTTGAAGTTTTCCTTTTTCTTTGAAATCATTGTATATGTTTCCACCAAGTATCAGAAAAAGAAGAGGTATTGTCATTGCACCTAGTAAGCTAAATATTCTTACTATGAAATTATCTTCGTTTATTTTCAACCCTAAAGATGAAATAATTATTGCAATGATTGTTGCAATTAAAACAGGATGTATTATTTTTTTCCAGTTTATTTTAATTTTTTCTTTTGTTTTAAAAAATAAAAAATATGTACTGAATAAAAGTGGTGGATAGAAAATAGTAAAGAAAAATAGATATAAAACATAAGAAGGATCATTGGGAAATATTCCTGTAAGTATTGCTAATGGAAAAAATATTGCATTTTGGAAAAAAAGGCTTATTGCAAATTCTCGTCTGTTTATTTTTTTAGATACAAACATAAAAATTATCGTTAATCCAAGGGATAGCGCTGAGAAAAAAACCCACCAGAGTGGTAGCTGCCACCAGTCAGGGTATTGATCTGGAGTAAAAGTAGTAATAATTCTTGCAAAAATTAGACTTGGTAGTGCTATTTCTAATGCTAGTGGTGAAAGTATTCCTATTACATTTTTTGGCAAGACTTTCTTTTTAATTATATAAAATCCAATAAGACCGATTACAAGTAAAACTATGACGGATTCAAACGTTGTAACAAATAAATCCAATTATTTACCTCCAAATTCATTTTTTGTATCAGTTTTTTGTTTTTACACTTATCTTTTATTTTGTTAAAAATTATTATATGATAGTATTTCATTTAGGTTTTCTAATTTGTGAGGTATGAAACATTATGAGCCAACAAATTAGTATTCTTTCGTTGATGATAAAAGATCATAGAAAACTTAATGATTTGATTGAAAAACTTGATGAATCGACAAAAAAAGATTTTGATTCTACGAAAGAAGTTTTTACAAAGTTTGAATGGGAGCTTGAAAAACATATTTTTACTGAAGAAAAAGCAATTTTTACTTCTTATAATCCTGAAAATGTGTCAGAAGGTTATAAGATGCTTCCGGAGCTTACAAAACATCATAACTATATTGTAAATAAGCTTAATAATTGGCGTGAAGACATTCGTAAAAAAAGAGTATTAACTGATGTTTATAGTTTTAAAGAATTTCTTGATAATCATAGACTGTTTGAAGAAGAAAAGGTTTATCCAAAGTTAGATGAATCCTTAAGTGAAGATGATAAAAGGCATGTTGTTGCTAAAATTAATGAATTGATTTAAATGGATTGATTTTATGAAAAAAAATTATAAATGCGAAAAATGTAGTAAAACTGTTACTGTTTCAGATGGTTCTGTTCCTAACTGTTGCGGTAAACCTATGAAAGAATTACCTCTTGATGTTTGTACTCAGCCTGCTCATGCTGAGCATTCTAGACCAATGGACCATGATGAACCTTGTGATGATGGAAGAGCAGGATAGCTATTACTTAACGGTTCTTTTTCTCTTTGGCGGTCTTCTTTCAGGAATGGGTTCTGCTTGTTTTTTCCCATCTTTTATTTCTTTTGAAACATATAAAGCACAATAACAAGCACCAAATTCTTCAACGTCTGGTTCTCTATAGACACATGGACATATTATATCTGCATCTTCTTTTCTATTTCCTGATGCCAATCTACACGGACATGCCCAGTAGCCATATCTTTTTTGATTTATCAAAAGACTTCTAATCAAATATTTAGTAAACTTATCATCTGGGTTTAGATAATAACCTGTTAACTCTGCATGTTTTTTTAATCTTTCGTAGACTTGATCAATAGTTTTTTCTGAATTATCATCCATTTAACCTAGCGTCTCCCTGATTTCATCTTCTTTAAAACCAACTATACATTTATCATCAATTACTAGTGT
>MUGC01000092.1 GCA_002900535.1 Thermoplasmata archaeon M9B1D
GATAATATTATCAGCATTTGTTTTCTTAGCTTTCATAGAAAGGTCTAAAGAATCACCAAGCAAATCTGATATATCTTGCACTTCAGGGAGCTGATAGTTATGTGCAAGAATGATGGCGTTATTTTTTTTTCTCAAATCTGTTATTCTAGCAATTATTGCTTCCAATTTCATAGCTTTAAAACCAAGCCCTTATTTTTTTCCTTCTTATATAGATTTCCAAAATTAAGATATGCTATATAATTATACAAACAAAACTATTATATCTATGTAATTTATACCTTTTATTAGAGGTGGATGGAACATGGATATAGTTTCTTTAATAATTGGTTTTATTTTAGGCGTTATTGTTGTTGGGCTTGCTGTTGAAATCGGGCTTAAAAAAGTTATAAGCAAGACACCTTCTTCGAAACATACTAAAAATTGGAGCATTGATGAGATTCCAAATCCTAAAATTATGGCTGAATATTTATCAAATGTTGAGCTTCCCAAAGATTCAAAAATACTGGTTAATCGATATAAAGATAAAGATCTTTTAACAGGTTTAAACGCAAGAGAACATAGAGGAATAAAAGGAAACTTTATAATAGGAGATGATCGAGCCCTTATCCTTGCTGGACCTGTTAAAAAAGATGAAGTAGGTTTTTGGACTGTAGAAGAAGATATTGTTAAACAGTTAAACCAAGAATTTGATGAAATGTGGGCTGAAGCAACCAAGATGGATGAGGATAAATAATAAGGTTAATCTATTAAACAAACTATTATTTCTCTGAATCAATGTTAAATCTAATAGGCGTAATTATTGCCTTTATAATTGTAATTTTTCTTATAAGAAAAAAGTTTAATTTTGGGCTATCATTAATTATTGGATCAATTATAATCGGTGTTTTCTCATTACAGGAAATACAACTTATTGATATTCCAAAAGCAATGATTGAAGCATCTTTTTATTCATTTGAAAAAAATCAGATTTATACTTCTACTATAGAACTTGCAATTCTTATGACTCTGATCTATATTCTTGCAAAGTTAATGCAAGAAACAGGGGCAATTAAAAAAATAATCGAGTCGTTAAGATCTGTATTTTCAAAGGGAGGAATATTAGGAATAATTCCTGCTCTTTATGGTCTTATGCCTGTGCCAGGGGGAGCACTTTTTTCTGCACCAATGATTGATGAAGAAGGAGAAAAATATAAGCTTAATAAAAATCAAAAAAATTTTTTAAATGTATGGTTTAGGCATATTTGGTTTCCAGTTTATCCTATTTCATCTGCCATGATTACTTTAATTTTACTTACAAATACATATTCTACAGAGCAAAATCTTGGAATAACTATTCATATATCTTTTTTGATGCTTATAAATATCCCAGCATTTATTGCAATGATTATAATAGGATTTTTTTATCTTAGAAAATACATTAAAAAACCACAAAATGAGGTTAAGAAAACTAAAAAAGATCCAACTGGTCTTATCTATATACTCCCACCAATCTTACCCTTGTTTTTCTATGTTCTTTTAATAGATTTTGGCTTCACAGAATACAGGGCGTTTTTAATTGGGATAATATTTAGTATAATAATTTTGTATTTCCTTTTAAAAATTGGGCAATCAGAATATATCAAATTAATTAAAAAATCTCTTACTATAAATCTTGCATTAGCAATCTTTGGAATTATGATTTTCAGACAAATGATAACTGTTTCAGGTTCAGATATTTTAATTGCTGATACAATCAAGTCATTAAATATTCCTGTTATTTTGATGATTGTTTTAATACCATTAATACTGGGTTTATTAACTGGTTATAATCTTGGAGCAATTGGTTTATCATTCCCACTAGTAAGTGTTTTTTTCCCAAGTTCAATGGATACTACTACACTTGTTGGATACATTAGTTTAATTTTTATAAGCTCACTTGTGGGATATTTAATTTCACCAATTCATCTTTGTAACGTTTTAAGTAGCGATTATCTAAAAACAGATACAACAAGGATGTATAAGATGTATGTTCCTTCTGCAATTATTACGCTTTTAGTTCAGATATTATTTGTAACATTAATCATAAATACATTATAAGTATTTTTAAAGGAGAAATCTTTTAAAACATTATTATTCTATGGTTTTCAGATGGTTCAAGAAAAAATCCTTAATATTATTAAAAAACCAGGTCTTTATGGAAATAACATAAAGAATGTTAGCGTTATTCAAACCCATATATCTTATGTTGTTCTTACAGGTAAATATGCATATAAATTTAAAAAACCAGTTAATTTTGGTTTTCTTGATTTTACGACTCTTGATAAAAGAAAGCATTTTTGTGAAGAAGAATTAAGACTCAACAAAAGACTTTGTCCTGAGATATACCAAGATGTTGTTCCAATTACCCAGAGTAATAATCATATAGAAATCGCAGGTGATGGAAAAGTTATTGATTATGCAGTTAAAATGAAAGAATTTCCTCAAGAAAGCATCATGACAAAGCTTTTAAAAAAGGGTGAAGTAGATGAGAAAGTAATGGATAAAATAGTTGATATTTTAGTTAGATTTTATAAATCAGGTAAACGTTCAGAAGAAATAGATTATTTTGGCAGCATTAAAGCAATTAAACATAATACTGATGAAAACTTTGAACAAACCAAGTCTTTTATAAATTTAACAATTCCTAAGGATATTTTTAATTCTATTAAAAAAACCACTAACAAATTTTTAGAAGGAAAAAAAGATTTGTTTGTAGCACGTGTAAAAAATGGTTTTATTTGTGATTGTCATGGTGATTTACATTCAGGTAATATTGTTGTAGAGAATGATGATGTTTGTATTTTTGATTGTATAGAGTTTAACAAACGCTTCAGGTTTAGCGATGTGGCTTCTGATATTGGTTTCCTTGCAATGGATCTAGATTTTCTTGGTTGTCCTTATCTTTCAAGTTATCTAATAGAGCGATATGTTGGAAAAAGTGGAGATGTTGGTATTTTTGATGTTTTAAACTTTTACAAATGTTATCGTGCATATGTGCGTGGTAAAGTTACAGGTTTTAAGTTAAATGATTCAAACATTGATAAAGGTGAAAAAGAAGAGATCATTAAAACTGCCTGTAAATATTTTGATTTAGCATATTATTATTCTCAATTGTTTTCACTTGATTTAGAAGGAAAAAAGCCTATTCTTTTTATTACAAGTGGATTGACTGGCACTGGTAAAACAACTGTTGCTCGTAAAATTGCAATGGATTACAATGCAAAAATAATTAGTACCGATGCTGTAAGAAAGGAACTTGCAGGAATTGATAAATTTGAGCGTCATCATGATGCATATAACACAGGTTTGTATTCGCCAGAAAAAATGATTCAGACTTATAAAAAAATTCTTGAAAAAGCAAAATACTTGTTGAAAAAAGATGAAAATATTGTACTAGATGCAACTTTTAAAACAGAATATTTGAGAAAAAAAGCTTTAGAAGTTGGTGAAAAAACAAAAGCTAGTTTTCTTATTTTATATACTGTTTGCCCTGAAGAAGTTGTTAAGAAATATCTGGAAGAAAGAGTTAAAAAGAAATCTATATCTGACGGGCGCTGGGAAATTTATGTTAAACAAAAAGACTCTTTTGAATCTCCTAAATATGAAAATTTTATAGAAATTGATATTTCAAAAATCTCTTACGATTATCAAATAAATGTTTTTAGAAAAATTTTTGATAAAATCTGTGAGGTTTGAAATTTTGAAAACACAAGGCTATGAAATAGATTTAGAAAATGTTGTAAAAACGATTAATAAAAAAAATTACAAACGAATTATTTTACAGCTTCCAGAGGGACTAAAAACAAGTTTTGTTGATTTAATTAAATATATTGAAAATCAGACTGATGCAGAAGTAATGGTTTTTGCTGATCCTTGTTTCGGTGCATGTGATTTAATTGACAGCAAATTAGAAAATTTAGAAGCTGATTATATAATTCAAATCGGTCATACACCTATTCCTGCACTAAAAAATTTTTCAATTCCAACGGTTTTTGTAAATGCTTCTTTTTATGTAAATGTTGATGTCTTAATTAAAAAAGTTACTCCTCTTATTAAAGGCAAAAATGTTGGTATATTATCAACTGCTCAACACGTTGACAATCTAGATACGATCAGTGATAAGCTTGTTGAAAAACAGTATGAAACGTTCATTGGTAAAGGTGATTCTCGTACAGCATTTAAGGGTCAAATCCTTGGATGTAATTTTTCATCTGCAAAAAAAATTGCAGATAAAGTTGATGTGTTTCTTTTTGTTGGTAGTGGCACTTTTCATCCTTTGGGTTTGATGCTTAGTACTAAAAAACCAGTTATAGCATATGATCCTTATACAAATGAACTTAAAACAAAGGAACTTGACGATTTAAAAGACATGGTTTTGAAACAACGGTATGGTGCTATCGCTCGCTCAAAGGATGCAAAGAATTATGGGATATTAATAGGTTTAAAGACTGGTCAACAGCGAATTAAACTTTCTGAAGATTTAAAAAATCTTATAGAGTCTAAAAATAAAAAAGCATATATGATTGTTGTTGATTATTTTTCACCTATTTTTTTGGAAGGTTTTAGTCATATTGATTGCTTTGTTTCCACTGCTTGTCCAAGAATTGCAATAGATGATTATTTACAGTATAAAATCCCAATTATTACACCTGTTGAACTAAAGATTTTACTTGGTAAAATATCTTGGGATATGTATGAATTTGATGAAATAATTTAATAATTTAAATTAATGAGTGAGTTCGGAGAGTATTTAACTTGCTTTTTGAAGAGATTTTCAGAGATTGTTAATAAAAAAACAAACAATCTCATTTGGAGGCATCGGTTCTTTTCTAACTAAAAACCTTTTTTCTTTTTTTATTAAAATTAAAAATTTACAAGATTATTTGTTTTTGCCTTTGTTTTTATCTTCCTCGTTTAATTTCAATCCGAGATATACCAACACTATGCCCAGAATCCAAGCAAAAGCAGTCTCTAAATATGATTCTTTCAAATTATATGAGAAAAGAAATAGTATAACGCCAATTCCGGTTATCAATATATATATTCAACTTTCATTTTACCATCTTATTTAAATAACCGTCTATTTAGTTTTAATATTTGTGGAAAATTACATATTTATTTATCTCTTTTTTAAAAATAATGATGGGCCCGGAGAGATTCGAACTCTCGACCTACCGGTTATCAGCCGGTTGCTCCAGCCAGTCTAAGCTACGGGCCCGATGAAAGGACGTATTACGTTTTCCTATAAAAAGATAATTTTATTTGAAACGATATCTTAATACATGGT
>MUGC01000093.1 GCA_002900535.1 Thermoplasmata archaeon M9B1D
CAGATGAAATCAGTAAAATTGTGAAAAAAAGTGAAGAAGGAGATAAAAACACTATTGAAATAATTCATAAGGCATATTTACCAGTCTTAAAAGGTATAAAAGAAAGTATGAAGCGGATAAACATAATAATTGATACATATATCCCTGAATCAAAATTTGTAAAAGATAAAAGCGTTGATTTTGTTGTTGAAAAACTTAAAAAATCAAAATACTCAGATCTAGAAAATGGTGCTTATTTTATTGATATGGAAACTTTTGGTGTTAAGGGTAGAAACACTAAATTTTTTTTCTTAAGACAAGATGGTACAACTCTTTATGCAACACGTGATATTGCTTATCATTTATGGAAAGCAAAACATACTGATAGACTTATAAATGTTCTTGGTGAGGATCATAAACTTGAATCGAAACAAGTTGAAATTGCATTAAATCTAGTTGGTGTTAAAAAAATTCCAAAGGTTATTTTTTATTCTTTTGTTTCTCTTCCTGGTGGGAAAATGAGCACGCGTCGTGGAAGAGTTGTTTTTCTTGATGATCTGATTGACGAATGTGTTAAACGTGCATATGATGAAGTTAAAAAACGTCGTGAATCTGAGCTTTCTGAAGAAAAAATGAGGGAAATTGCAGAAATAATAGGAATCGGTGCTCTAAGATATAATATTATTAAAGTTCAGCCTGAAAAAGATATTATGTTCAAATGGGAGGAAGCTTTAAACTTTGAAGGAAATGCTTCTCCATTTATTCAATATGCTTATGCTCGGACATGTGGAATTCTTTCAAAAAGCAAAGACTCCATAAAAGATTTTGATGCTACATTACTTATAGAAAAATCAGAGATAGATCTTATTAAAATCCTTGCTAAATTGCCTATCGTTATCGATGAAGCATGTGAAGGATTTAGACCTCATAGCATAGCAGCTTATCTTTTTGAAGTTGCATCAAGTTTTAATCAGTTTTATCGTGATTGCCCAGTGTTACCTGAAGAAAACAAAGATCTTAGAATTGCGAGACTTAGTCTTGTAAATGCAACAAAAATTGTTCTTATAAATGGATTAGACATTTTGGGAATTGTTGCCCCTGAGGAAATGTAGAAATGGCTTTTAAATCAATTGTAATTGATTCATTGTTAAATAAGATTACAACCAAAGATAAACTTTTTTTAGGAGATTACACAGTTGATCCTTATAGCAACTGCGAATTTGGATGTTTGTACTGCGATTCGTCTTTTGATAAAACTATTTATGTTAAAATAAATGCTGCTGAAATAATTGAAAAAGAGCTACAAGAAAACAAGAAAGGTCGCATTATTGTTGGTTCAGTTCACGATCCGTATCAAAATGCAGAAAAAAAGTATATGCTTACAAGAAAAATTTTAGAAAAAATATCCAAGTATGATTTTTCTTGCCATATTCTTACTAAGTCAGATCTTGTTTTAAGGGATATTGATGTTTTGAAAAAAATCAAGGATTGCTTTGTTACAATAAGTCTAGTTTCAATTAACAAAGATACTTCATTTATTTTTGAAAAAAATGTTATTGAGCCAATAAAAAGATTAAAAATTGTTGAAAAACTAAATAATGAAAATATACGATCAGGTGTAGCGTTAATACCTTTTTTACCATATTTTTCAGAGAATAATATTGAAGATTTGCTAAAATCGTTTAGAGAGCATAATGCTAAATATTTTTTATTTAAACATTTGGAATTAAAAGGGGATCAAAAAAAATATTTTTTCAAAATTTTGGATAAATACTATCCCGTTTTTGTTAAAAAATATAGTAAACTTTACAAAGATAGTTATATGCCAAATGAAAGCTATATTAAAGATTTTTCAAATAGAATGCATAAATATCTAATAGAATATCATATCCCCTCTGGTTTAGAAACTATATAAATTTAAATTTATTAAAAAAAATAAAAAGTTAATAGGTAGTTTTTTTTGTTTTACTTGTATTTAAAAGATATGAAAAATAATTAATATAAAGATTATGCATTAACCTAATTTGTATCTTATGCAAGAAGAATTTAAAAAAATTCTCAAAAAACAACATTATGCAATTGTTGGCAATCATTCGGGTGTTAAACTTTGTCATTGGATGCGTCAAAGTCTACTTTTTAATAGGGTATGTTATAAACAGGATTTTTATGGAATTGAATCTCATAGATGCCTTCAAATGACACCTTCTATCAATCAATGTAATCATATGTGTCTATTTTGCTGGAGACATCAAGGTTTTACTGAAAAAAATTTTAATGAAATAGATGATCCAAAATTAATTTTAGACGAATCAATCAAAGCTCAAATGAAGCTAATAACGGGTTTCAAGGGTGATAATCGATGCGATCAAATGAAATGGAAAGAAGCCAACAACCCTAATATGCTTGCTTGTAGTTTATCTGGAGAGCCCACACTTTACCCTTGCCTTGGAGAATTTTTTGAAGAATGCCATAAAAGAAAAATTACTACCTTTCTTGTTACAAATGGTACTAATCCTGAAGCATTGGAAAATTTAAATCCTTTACCTAAACAGCTTTATGTTTCTATAGTTGCTCCAAATAAAAAAATATATGAAAAAATTTGTTCACCTTTGATTTCTAATGCCTGGGATAAAATAAATCAAACCTTGGAACTTTTACCTTCTCTAAAAACTAGAACTGTTATTCGTCATACACTTGTTAAAGGATGGAATATGGACGAAAAACTTATAAAAGAATATGCAAAGCTTGATTCTAAAGCAAACCCTTTATTTATCGAGCCCAAGGGTTATGTTTTTGTTGGATATTCTCGAAAGAGAATGAATATTTCAAACATGCCTTCCTATGAAAATGTTAAAGATTTTAGTGACAAATTAAATGAAGAACTAGGTTATAATTTCTTAATGGAAAAATCTGATTCTAGAGTAGTTTTACTTTCTAAATCTTTAAAACCGGCAAGGTTTGACAAATAAGATTAATAAGTAATAAAATAGAAATAAATTTATTAATGCAAAATAAAACACCCTCCTTGATTTTAGTAGTGCTATTAATCTTTAGTATTTCCTCCCAATGTTTTGTGGTTAACGGATCAGTTTTTCAAGGAGAATTAAAAACGTATATTGTTGAATTCAAAGATCTTTGTTTATCTGAATTTAGAGTTCAACTAGAAGAAAAAATCAAAAATGTATATACTTCATTATCTGGAAAATCTGCAAATGAGTTTTTTAATAAAAATTATGAAGAATATAAAAATAATTTATTATCAGTCCATGAAACCGCAAAAAATGAAATATTTCAAGTGCTCGGAAAAAATTGTGAAAAAGTTTTTTATAAAGAATATAAGAGTGTTTTTAATGGTATTGTACTAAAAGATGTGTCAGAAAAATCAATTGAGATGATCAAGAAATTACCATTTGTAAAACAAATTTCTGAGGGTCAAAAATATAAAATTAATCGTGAGGAATCCGTTTCTTTGATTAACGCAGATTATGTCTGGTCAAAAAAAGATTCAGAGAATAATAGCATAACTGGTAAAAATATAACTGTTGCAATTCTTGATACAGGGATTGATTATTACCATGTTGACTTAAAAGACAATTATATTGGTGGTGTTGATTTCATCAATGGTGACGATAACCCTATTGATGATGAAGGTCATGGTACTATTTGTGCTGGAATTGTAAAAGCTGTGGCACCAAATGTTAAAATTTATGCTATGAAAGTTTTAGATGAAAACGGTGAGAGTGAAGATGGATTTGAAGTTATTAGCGCTATTGAAGAAGCAGTAGACCCAAATGGAGATGGGGATTATTCTGATCAATTTATTGACGTGATCTCATTAAGCCTTGGGAGTACAGAGCCGGGTGATCCCGACTGGCGCATTTGTAAAGCAGTGGATAATGCATTTAACGCTGGCATTGTTGTTGTAGCTTCTGCTGGAAATAATGGTTACGATGGCCCAGGTTCTATTAGAGCTCCAGGTTGTGCTGTAAATTCTATTTGTGTCGGTGCAACAGATAAAGATGATAATATTGCTTACTTTAGTTCTCAGGGTCCTGTTGTTTGGGATAATAAAACCAAGGAGATGATCAAACCTGATGTTGTTGCTCCAGGAGTAAACATTAATTCTACATATCTTAATAACGGCAGTATTAGTAATGCCCAAGGAACTAGTTTTTCAACTCCCTTTGTATCTGGTATGGCTGCTTTGTTGTTGCAAGCATATCCTCAATGGGAGCCGACTGATGTTAAAAATGCAATAAAAGAATCAGCTATTGATCTTGGTTTTGACGAGAACATCCAGGGTAAAGGTAGAATTGATGTTATTAACGCTTATTATTATCCAAAACTTCCTGTAGCAATTCTTGATACTCCAGATTCTTTTGAAAAGGGGTTCATAGATATAAAAGGAACTGTAAAAAGCGGCACTGGAAATCATTATGATGTACTATCATATAGTTTGTATCACAAAAAGCATTCAGACTGGGAGAAAATTTATGAAGGATATGATGAAGTAAACGATGGAATATTAATGAAAAATTGGAATATCACATCATTAAGTACTGGACCAAATAAGCTAAAACTAATTGTTAAAACTATTAACCAAACCTCATCAAATGATATTAAAATAGTAAATATAATCGGAACAATAACAATCTTATTAGATACAGGAACTATAATAGAAAATCCTGGGCCTATCTATGAAAATACAAACTTTGTATTGAATATCTATAATTCTGATTATACACCTGTTAATGCTTTTGCTTTTTTGATTGCCCCGTTTAGTGTTCCTCAAATAAAATATAGTAGTCATATAGTTTTTAAAGCCCCGCGAGTTTTAAACCCCTATAGCTCAGAAAAACAGGGTAAGATTATTATTATAAAATTATCAGATATGAAAAAAATTCAATATAATATTAATTTTCTGAACTGTTTTTGTTTAATCACTTAATATATCTTCTCCACCTTCAAATATTAGTTGTATAGCACTATATAAATCCTCAATACCTTGAAGGTTTTCTTTACCCGTTGGATATAATTTTATCTCATCCTGAAACTCTTTGATAATATTTGATATTTTTTCACTCATTTCCCTATGTACTGAAGCATTTTCTTTATTTATTGAATCCTCAAGTGCTTCAGGACTATTTGACCATCTCTTTATAATTTCAAGTTCTTCATCAGATAAAATATCTGCTTTGCTTAGGATATTTATCTGTGGTAGATCTAGTCTAAAGCTAGTGTTAATAGATAGTAACAATTGAGAAACAAAACCTGATGCTGTTTTT
>MUGC01000094.1 GCA_002900535.1 Thermoplasmata archaeon M9B1D
AGTCTTTTTTCAACTTCCATATGAAGTGCCATGGTACCTGCAATGGCTCTTACTGATCCTGATCCTGCTCCAAATTTTTTTGCAGCATCAATTGCGGCTTGTATTAATCTTGGATGATTGCTCAGGTTTAGGTAATTGTTTGAGCATAACATTATTACTTTTTTTCCATCGACAATAGAGTGAGGAGTTGATCCTGATTCGAGTATTCTTAACTTCCAGTCTAAGTTTTTCTTAACAAGTTCTTCATATTCTTCTTTTAAAAATATATTAGGATTTCTTCTCATAAGACTTTCCGTCCCCATATTAATCACAATTAATTATCTGTGGTTTGTTGGGTAACAAAAGAATCTATTAAAAGTTATCGACTTTCATTATTTTTGATATTATCAGGTGCTGTTTAATCCTAATAATATCTAATTTTTTTATTGATTTTAAAATTTACTACTTAGTAAGTGATAACTATTTATACTTGAAAAACTTGTAAATTATTAATTTGGGGAGGTATTCAGGTGAGGATTAGTCTAAATCGCCATAGTGAAGAAACTCTATGGAGAAAATTTGAAGTTTCTCCGACAAAAAAGAAATTTTTTAATTATTTTTCAAATAAAGGAGGTTTTTTTAAATTTTTATTAGATTTGTACAATAAAACTTATATAGTTGTGAAGTTCACAATAGTTGTAGATTGATAGAAATATAAATTGGAGAAATGGTCATATGAAAACTAAATTAATTTCCATGAGTATAATAATAATGCTTGCATTAAGTAGTGCAATAATAGTATTTAGTATACATTCAAAAGCCGGAAGTCAAGATGGTCAACCGAGTTGGCCAGGAGAAGATGAATGGTTTTTTGCTGATGATGATCCAAACGAGGCGGGTTGTGAAGATTGGAAAGATATACAAAGTGTATACTATCATTTAAATGATTACTATGTATATTATAGAATAGAGTTTTATGGCTATCCAAATATAACTGAACATGATATGAGAGTTAAATGGTTTATAGATACTGATCTTCCTCATAATATGGGATGGCAAGGTAATAAGGTTTATGATGCAGAATACTTATTATTCCTTGAAGATTCACCAAAACCACATGGAGATGGAGATGTTGATATTTATTTAATACATGATAGCAATAACGATGGATTTATGAATGATGAAGTAAAGAATACTAATGGAACAGGTTATGAAGATTTTCAAATATTTAATGAAAGTATAGCAGGTTATAATATAACTGGTCACTATTTGTATATTTATTTACGTCAAGCAAATATTAGTAACCCTGAGCATCCGTTTTTCACATGGACCACTGATCAAGCAGATCCTAATTTAGATTCATCATCAGCACAGGATCAATCTGATAATTATTGGAATACAAGTCTTTCTAAAGCAGATGTATTCATTGAAAAATCTGATAGTAAAGATCCGATATTCACAAATGAATCATTTTCATATCAATTAACTATAACAAATAATGGTCCACACGTTGCACGCCATTATAATATTACAGATATACAACCTAGTAATATAACATTTAATTATGCAACACCTGTACCAACTGAAATAAATGGTTTAGAGTACAGATGGTATATTCCAATGATCAATGTTAGTGAAACAAAAATTATTATTATTAATGCAAGTGTCAATCCTGGATTCTCTGGAACAATTACAAACACTGCTAATGCTACTAATACATATGATCCGTCAACTCAAGACAACACAGATACTGAGGAAACAACTGTCTTAAAAGTCGTAGATCTTAGTATTGAAAAAACATCTGAGTATGATGCACCTGTTTATGCTGGTAGTCCTATAGTTTATACTATAAATGTTACGAATCATGGTCCAGGTATTGCAACTAATGTTAATGTTACTGATACACAGCCTAGTGGTATAACATTTAATGGTGCAACGCCTAATCCAACTGATGTCACTGGTTTTGAATACAGATGGTACATTCCAATAATCAATGTTAGTGAAACAAAAACTATTATAATCAATGCAAATGTTAATCCTGGATTCTCCGGAACGATTGTTAACAATGCAACTGTTGAAAGCGACTCTTATGATCCTATTGATGATAACGAAGATAACGACACCATAATAGTATTACCACCAGCTAATCTAAGTATTATCAAAACATCTGAGTATGATGCACCAGCTCATGCTGGTAGTCCTATAGTTTATACTATAAATGTTACAAATTATGGTCCAGGTATTGCAACTAATGTTAATGTTACTGATACTATACCTGATGGTGTAACTTATGAAAATGCAACACCTGAACCAACTGAAATAAATGGTTTAGAATACAGATGGTACATTCCAATAATCAATGTTAGTGAAACAAAAATAATAATAATTAATGTAACTGTTAATGAGAGTTTTTATGGAACGATTGTTAACACTGCAACTATTGAATATGATGGTTACGATCCTGATAATGGGAATGATGATAATGACACTATAATAGTATTACCAATAGCTGATATCAGTATCATAAAAACTTCTGAATATAAGTCACCACTCTACGCAAATAATCCTATTACATATTATTTAAATGTTACAAACTATGGACCAGATAATGCAACAAATATCACTGTTATTGATGTACTGCCGGGGAATGTAACTTTTGTTAGTGCATCGCCTTCTGATGATTGGAACGATAGTTTGGAGTATAGATGGTTTATACCTAGACTTAATGTAACTGAGTCATTTATAATTAAGATCAACGTAACTGTTAACGAGGGTTTCTATGGATTAATTACAAATTATGCGAGTGTAACAACAGAAGAATCATACGATTCTAATAAAACAAACAATCAAAATAATATAACAATAACAGTAAGTAAGAAATCAGGTGGCGGCGGAGGTGGTGGTTATATACCATCTACTGATGGTGATGAATTTATAGATGAACAACCAACAGCAATAATTGGTGGTCCATACTTTGGCACACCAAACGAAGAAATACAATTTGATGCGACAGAAAGTCATGATAACGATGAAGACGGACAATTAATAATAAGATACGACTGGAAATTCTCAGAAGACCAAGAATGGCAAGGAGATCTTGGTGCTACACCTATATATATCTACACTCAACCTGGTGTTTACACTGTAACCTTAAAAGTAATTGATGATGAAAACAACTCTGCTACAAATACAACAACAGTGACTATTATACAACCAAATATTCCACCAACAATACCAGAGATAAATGGACCAAATAATGGAACAATAAACATATTATACAATTATACAGTTGTTTCAATAGATGAAGATGGTGATGAATTAAAATACACTATAGACTGGGGCGATGGAACATCTAATGAAAGTGAATTCTTACCATCTGGTGAACCTTACAATGTTTATCATACGTGGGCAGTAGCTGGTAACTATACAATATCTGTAACTGCTGACGATGGCAGCACAGTTTCAGCTAACGATACAACAATAAAAATAAATGAACCACCAAAACTTAAACAAAAGGGATTTGACTATCTTCTGCTTCTTCTGCTTCTCTTGTTATTCTTGATACTATTACTCCTAATTCTAGCTAAAAGACGAAAAGATAAAAAAGAAGAAGAACAAAAACCAAAAGGTAAACCAAAAAGTAGTTAATCAAATCAAGCAATTTACAAAAAACTCTAAAATAAAATCAATGGACATATCCTGCTGGATATGTTCACCTTTTTGAGCAACAAGTAAATTACAATTAAACCCTTTTTCTTTTAATCAATAATAATAAATCCTCTTTTTAGGAATAATAAATGATAATAAGATAAATTTAATAAAAAAATTAGAAATTATCTGTCTGAATTTTAACAACTCTACTTAAACGATAACCAATTACAACCATGAAAAACTCTTTTTTAGCAAACATTTTATCAAGTTTCTTATCACCAGTATCAATACGTATTACAGGCGTTGAAGCAAGTTTAGCAGGTGTCGAAACAACAATAATATTATCCAAACCGATTTTTCGAATAACTTTAGGACTAAGCTGAAGATTACCTCGACCTAAAATAAAACCTTGAGCACCAATAGGGCTTAAAATAATTTTTGATTTCGAATGCTTCTTTAAAATTTTTAAAATTTTTTCTTCATTAAGATCAACATCAATAACCTGATTATTATAAACTGCATCGATTCCAAGGAGAGTATTTTTAACACCGATTTTATCAGCTATGTAATTAATTGTTCCCCCAGATCCAAAAAAATACAAATAGTTCTGATTTTCTTTCATTTCATCAATTATATGCTCTGCAATTTCATCTTTAATTTCATTATCCGATACTGACTCAAAAATAGACTTTCCCACTTGAACATAAGTTGGTTCAACAATTCCTTTTGCTATACCAAACAATTTAATATTCCAATCCCCTCGTCTATAACGTTCTTCATCAAGATCCATTATATCAGCATCGCCAATAGTTAAACGCTTGTTTTTAAATTCAAATAGCATTTTAGCAGTAGCACTTGTATTAATTCCAAAAACACCAGAATGCATCTTTACACCAGAAGGAATACCTAAAAGAGGAATAGTATCCTTAACTATTTCATATATATCTCGAGCAGTGCCATCCCCGCCACAAAAAAGTATAATGTCAACTTTTTTTTCTAAAAATTTTTTACAAACATTTTTAGTATCTACTTTAGAAGTATCTCTATTATCCAGATTATATACTTTTTTAAAATCTTTAACTTTGACATTTTTTAAAATATCTTCTCCCATTTTACCTGAACATGTAAACCATTCAACATCTTTATTATCTGGATGATTTTTTAGAAAATCTCTAATTGTTTCTTCTGCTTTTTTTGATGCAACAGGTTTAGCACCAAGTTTAAGTGCTTCTTTTACCACTCCATCAGTACCCTTTAGTCCTACTTTTCCGCCCATCCCTGCAATAGGGTTTACCAAAAATCCCACTTTTAAACTCATAGAAATTATTAAACCCAAAAATAGTAACTATTATTTAAACTCTCAGAAAAATAAGATTTTGAGCTGACAAAAATATGTCAGCTCTAGTTTTTTTTTCTTATTTATTTCTTTTTTAGGTACGGTAAACCTGTTCTTTTATTTACACCAACTTTGTAACCATTTGGAAGTTCGCATGGTTTACCACTTTTTGGTGTTCTTTTACTAAAGAAATAAATTGTTTGGACTCTCCCACCTTTAA
>MUGC01000095.1 GCA_002900535.1 Thermoplasmata archaeon M9B1D
GGTATATTTAGAAGTCGTGCTGGTTTAATTTTTGGGCAATAATATTTAAAACATTATTGTTATTTTTGTAATTAATTAAAATGGAAAAAGAAGCAAAGTTTTGGAAATCTTTATCTAATCATAAAGTCCAATGCAGCCTTTGTTCTCACAATTGTAAGATTGATAGTGAAAAAGTTGGTATTTGTGGTGTTCGAAAAAATAAAAACGGTCGTCTTTTTTCTTTGATTTACGGTTCTTGTTCGTCTATTGCATCAGATCCAATTGAAAAAAAACCTCTTTATCATTTTTATCCAGGTACAAATGTTTTGTCTCTTGGTACAGTTGGTTGTAATTTTAGATGTCTGCATTGTCAAAATTTTGGTATATCTACCGTTGGACCTGATTTTTCGCATATAAAAGAAATCAATTCTGAGGAGGCAGTTGATTTAATAAGACAATATGGTTGTCAAGGAATTGCATACACATATAATGAGCCTACTATATGGCATGAGTTTACGTTTGATTCCGCAAAGTTTGCGAAAAAAAATAATTTTTATACGGTATATGTTACTAATGGTTATATTTCTGAGGATCCTTTACGTGAGCTTTCATCTGTTTTGGATGCTATGAATATCGATGTTAAAGCATTTACCAACGATTTTTATAAAAAGGTTTGTAAGGCTAATTTGCAGCCTGTACTTGATACTTGCGTTCTTGCAAGAGAGCTTGGCATTCATATAGAACTCACATATCTTGTTATCCCTGGCTATAATGATTCTTCAAAAGAAGTTGAAAAATTTTGTAAATGGGTTTTTGAAAAATTAGGGGAGGATGTTCCCGTTCATTTCTCTCGTTTTCATCCTGATCATAATCTTATAAATGTGCCTATGACTCCTATGGATACTTTGTTAAAGGTTTACGATATTGCTAAAAAGGTTGGTATTTTGTATTGTTATTTAGGTAATGTTCCTGCTGGTGATTATGAGAATACAAATTGTCCTAAATGTGGTAGTATTTGTGTTGAAAGGAAAGGTTTTTTTGTAAATAATATCGGGTTAAAGGGGGGTAAATGTTCTAAATGTGGTTTTTCCCTTTCTTTAATCTATTAAAGTTGGTTTTAAGCAAAAATATAATTATAAAAAGCAAAAGATTTAAATATGGTTATTCTCATTTGCTCTCTAATAAGTATTATTAAATTTAATAATAGAAAAGGTTAATAAATAATAAAATATACTTATAATTATAGAAAAATACTGTTTATATTGTGGGGAAGGTGAACCCAATGAATTTGAAAAAAAGCGATAAAATGATAGCTATAGCCGGAGTTGTAATATTAATAATTGCTGCTATTGGGATTATATTGTATGCTTCAAATGAACCAGAGAATGAAGTTCCAACTAATACCGAACAACAATATCCTTTTACTGTAACTTGGGTGATTAAGGAAGAAGAGGAATTATCTGTTAATGGTATGAAGATTAAGGAGCCTTTATTTAAGCGTTTATCGGGTGATGGTTCTAAAGAGCAAACTGTAGAAATCTCTTCTAATGATCTAAAAAGTATAAGATTCTTCATAGAATATACTGATACAATTATGAAAGGGAAGATACTAAAATTCCTTAGTTTTATTGGCCCAGATACTATAACAATGACTGTTTTTGATGAATATGATAACAAAATCGATTCCGTAAGGATAACAGGAAGTGGAAATGCCTCCATAATGTATCAAGATAACCAACCGATAACTATTGGTATAATACAGGCAAAAGATGAAGCAGACGCATGGCAAAAACTCGATGAGAATTTATCCATGGATACTATGATGGAAACATACAAAATCAAAGTTACAATAGATCAAAAAGAAAAATTATTATTCAGACCCTTGGCAAGAATAGCAGAATTATTACTTCAAGATACTTTCAATTTGAAAGTTACATGTGAATACTATTCATATGATATAGTACCACCAGAAGAACCACCTGAAGAACCACCAACTGAAACAAATATTGGACAATATTATAGTCCATTAACATGGATGAGTACAAATTACATTGGTTTTCATTAGAAAAATTATATTTTGAAACGCAGGAGGGCAGCAACACCTCCAATTCCTTCAATTTTTTTACCAGCATCATGCATTGTATTAATTATTGTAAAATTACTACTGTTTTGTTTGGCAAGATTTATAAGTTTTTCACCTAAATCTGTTCTAATAATAATATCGGTAATAAGTAAACGATCAACAGCACCATTTTCAAGAGCGTTTTTTACTTCTTTTTCGCCATAAGTTGCAAGACCATCTTTTTTAATTTCCTCAAAGAGTTTTTCTACAAACTCTGTCTCAAGTGCTACTCTATTTTCTTTAGTAATTTGTTTTATTATTCCAGTTTTTATTGCTTCATAAATACCGTTCATACCTGCTTCACCTGTTCCATGAACGTGACAATTCGGAAAAACATCAGGATATCGTTCTTTCCCATATTTTACAAAATGTTCCTTTGCAAAACCAGGGCCAACAACAACAACAGATGAATCCTTTGTAACATTTGTTTTTAAAACAGAAATAATATCTCCAAAATATTCTTTTTGATTATCAAGGCTTTCAAACATTTTACCAGATCGATGAGACGCAATATCTGAAACCCATTGCACTCCACTTTGATGAAGAACTGCAATTGTTGCATTATCTTCATCAAGTGATACAAAAGTTAAAATTTGTTGATCGCGCTGTTTAACTGCTTCATCTATTCTTTGCAGATGATACTCCTTCCATTTTTCCTTGATAATTGAAAGCGCATCCATTTTATCTGCTGTTATATTTAACGTATGATACGAGCCAAGATCCTGTGGCCCTTCTAGGATGGTTCCATGTATACGTAACCTGTCAGAAAACTCATGAAACTTAACTTCTGATACTAGAACACCAAGTTTCATACGTTTTTTTTCTGCTTTTTTCATTCTTTTTTTATCATCTTTTTGCTCATCGGTTCTAAATGAAACAGCTCTAACAAGATCACCCTTGTCAATAACGTTATAAAGATGCCAAATATCATCAAGGTTTTCAGGGATAAGTTTTATCTCCCCATGTTTTAAATCACGGAAAACAACTTTCATAGCTTTACACCAATTGTTTCAACAACTGTGACTCCACCAGATGGTAGTATTCGATCAACACTCTCAATATTTACATTAAATACATTTGCTATTTTTTTTGCTATATCAATTTTTTTAATATTACCTGGTATAAGAACAACATATTTTCCTGATCTATTTTTAAGACTACTAACTGGTCCACACATAATTTTATTTTCATCATCAATTTTGATCTCACCGATTGCTACTTCTAATTTACAACGATAGTAATTTCGTTTACCTCGTATAATAAAAGCACCATGTGGGACAAACTCACCGCTTTGTGCTGTTTTACTTACTTGTTCAGGGTTAACCCAGTATGCTTGTGCTTCAGCAAATTGTTTCCAGGCTTTACTAAATGACGCGGCAAAAGTGCATGCTTCCTCCAAAGTTTTATCAGAAATAGGTAATTCCTCTTCATATACTCCTCTGTTTTTAACAATAATACTTGGAGCACCAGATATATCAGCATGGGCATAACGATCTTTTTCTTTAAGGTATTTTTTTACTATAAAATCATTTGTTTTCGCGTCTTTACCACCAATTACAATGTTCCCGTCGCTTGATATAAACCATCGGAAACGTTCAAACCAAAAAATTTTTTGTTTTCTTTCTGGTTTTTTTTCCTGTTTTTTTTCAGCAAGAATCTGTCTTTTTTTAACTTCTTTAACTTGTTGTTTAGTCTTTATAATTGATTTTTGAGCTCCACTTAATTTACTTCTAAATTTTTTATTATCAGCATATGCTTTTTCAGCATTCTCAGAAACAGTTCTCCTAAAACTAAGTTTTACTTCAAAAACTTTACCAGAAGTATTTTTAAGAAAAACAATAAGTAAATTATCATTGGGGCTAAATTCTTTTACAATACTTTTTTTGTTAATTTCTTTAATCTTTTCTTTTTTTTCTTTTAAATCAAGAGCACTACTTATTTCTTTTAAAAGATTATCAATTTCTTGATAATTTAAATAAATTAAGTCTCCTTCAAGTTTTTTCTGATCGATTTCTTTATTAAGTTTTTCAACGGTTTCTAATTGTTGTGTAAGCTGCCTTTCAAGCTTACTTATTATTTTATCTGTTTTACTATCAATCTTTTTTTCAGTTTTTCTTTTTTCAATAAATATTTTTAAACCTTTGCTTAAACTTTCAATTTTTTCTAAATTAAAGCCTTTGTACATATCAAATTTAAAAGGTAAAACATCAATTACGAGCCCATCTTTTTTTACAGCAACAGGCTCAAATTTTTTTTCTCTAAAGATATATAAAAAATTAGTCATAGTATTAAAAATTTTAACAATAGTTTCGTCATTAGTATTTTCAATTTTTGTTTTTTTATCAACATCTGCTCTTATACAAATTTCTTCTGCAATAGGCCCACTAAGGTTAATATACACCGCAAGGGTTCTAACAATATCACTGGTGCTTTTTTTTAAAAGTTTTTTGTAATCTTCAAATGATAAATCAAAAGGATTCAATTGGGTTGGTGGAGGTACATAGGGCTGTCTTCCTTTTATGTTTCTATGTGCCCATGATTCTTTGATAAGTGGAAAAATAATGTTTCCATTCGGATCAAGAAGTATAATATTTCCTTTTGAAAAAAACTCAAAAATAAGAGTATATTCGCCTTCTTTTTTTCCAATTTTTAATTTAATGATTCTATCAAACTCGTGTTGAATAACACTATTGATTTTACCATTTTGAAGATATTTTCGGAGGGTCATTGCAAAAGTTGAAGGCTTCTGTGGTGTTTCTAAATTTTTTTCTGTAATGCATATAAGTTCTCCATTTCTTATAAAAAGATTTATTTTATTTTTGTTTTCTTTTTTTACTTTAATAAGTAACTCGCTACGTGTTAAATGATAGATTTTTTCTATGTAACCTCCGATTAAATTTTGTAGTTCATTAACAATCACATAGATATCAAATGCTGAAAGCTGTTTTTGCATAAACAACTAAGTGAATACAAGTGGTGATATTAAAAAAGTATCATAAAAGAAAAAAGAGGGAGGAGATGGGAATTTGGGATGCGGAAATATTAAA
>MUGC01000096.1 GCA_002900535.1 Thermoplasmata archaeon M9B1D
TACATCATTTGAATCAAAAATAATTCCATATGCTTTGCCTGTTTCACCGTCATCAATTGAAAGCCAAGAATAATTTCCAATATCATAATCATCTTTTGAACCGATTACTGTTTCCCCATTCGTATCTTCAGGATGTTGATCCATCTCATAAGTAAAAAATCCTTGGTCCTCATGATAAAAATGTAAAAATTTAGGGATTCTTCCAAAATTCAAATCTTCAATAGAACTACTGCGAATACCACCCGTAGTAAGTACGATAAAACCAACATCGATTTCATCGCCTTGTGGAAGTGAATTACTAACAATTTTATGTTCCACATCGGCATAAATTCCTTTATCTTCTGAAGGAGAATAATAATATTTATAATAATTTGTTGATTGAATAAGCCCATCATTTGATTGACTCACAATTAAAAACTTTACCATTAAATTCCCATTAACAATCACTTTTTTGGAGATTAGCCGCTCTGCACTTGAAATATGTTTCCAGTCGTTTCCGTCCAACCACCAATAAACAAAGCTGAAAGATGCTGTTTGTTCTGCATTTTTTGGCATAACACTATCTGCGCCTTTTTTTAATTTTACAACTTGCTGCGAAATATATTCATCTAGAGCCTTACCTCTCTGTGAAACTGCATAAACATAGTAACCATCTTCTATTATGATATAAAACCATGATTCAAAAGAAAGTCCTTTAACTGGCTCATAACTGTAACTAGATTCATCGATGTCAACATGATCGTCATAACTGGGTATATCTGTTATTTCATCATCATAATAAATAAAATATCTCTCGTAACCATCAGCAAAATCAGGGATTAAAAAAACAATTCCACAAGATTTAATATGTTCATCATCAGAAAAATTTAAATCATAAATCTGGCAGTCCAATTCTATAGCTTTATCACCTTCATGAAATATTACTCTAACAGAGTGTTCTGATTCATTTTTTGCCCAACAAATATTTTCAAACTCAAAAAAAATGTCAACAGGCTGATAATGCACATTTTTATCGCTCGTATTAATAGGTAATATTATTTCTTCTCTAAAAGACCAATTCTCATTCCACCATGGAACTTCGTTATCTGTTGAAAGTCTAGCTGGCATTAATGCTGATAATAAAAAAAATGAAACTACGAATATTGCGACCAGCCTATTTAACTTTAACAAATTTTACCTCCGCGAAATGTAAATTTATTATATTTTAATATATATTATTAGCAAAACATAGTATATAGAAGTTATTGTACAGATATTAGCAAAAAGATTTTCCTCAGATTTTTTGTACTTTTTTTCTTTTTTTTATCCAAATAAAAATCATGAAAATAATAATAAAAAGAATTATTACAACAAGTATTCCAAATAAAACATTGTTAATAATACTTGAAATAATTGCTTCTGAAAAATACGCAATCAAGACACATCCTATAATAGCACCAATTGATATCCCAACAAAAATAGTCCAAGGCTTCATACCAACAAGACGACCGATAATTGAACCAACAAGCCCTCCAGACCCCTGAAATGGAACCATTACAAATAAGACGATGCCGATAAAACGAAGAGGCTTAATCCAACGATATTTATCAGAACTACTCTTTCCTATATCTTCTACTTTTTGCATGAATTTTCCAATAAAGGGAATTTTTTTTGCAAGATCATAATTCCACACAAGAAACAAAGCAATAACAATATCAATAAATGCAACTGCTAACGCAATAGAAAGAGGATTTACAGATACAGGTTCAACATGAAAATTAATGAATGGAACGGTTAAACCTTGTTTTAAAATACCAATTCCCAACGGAATTACTGTTTCTTTGCCAAATGGTGGGAAAAAATAAGCAACAAGCAACGGCCAAATCTTTGATAAAGTATCACTGAAAAGACTCCAAATCCAGTAAACTCCAAAACCTAGTATTATAGGGAAAAAAAATTTACCAAGGCGAATTAATAATTTTGAGCCAAATTCTTTTATCATATTATATGTCAACCTGTAATAACTATTCCTGCGTGGTCTTTTTCAAATGGAGAAAGATCAACGATATCATTTATTTGAAACTTGTTTTTTTTCAAATCAAAGCAAACAAGATCATATGCTTTTTTAGGCTTTAAAGACACATCTATGCTCCTTGCTTTTACCATTAAAATTCCTAGACCATTTTTTTTAAGATAAGTTTTAGCATTTTTAATGAAAATTTCTGACTGATTTCTCTGCGAAATATCTTGATATAAAAAATCAACTTTAGGAACAATTAAACTAAATCTATTAGGATGATTTGCATCTTCAAAAATTGGTATAATATTTTTTCTTTTTTCACAAATTTTTAATAATTTTTTTAAAGTAATAGGTGAATTTTCAACAGCATAAATCGTACCTTTTTTTATTATGTCTGAAATGTGGCTTACAGTCGTTCCAGTTGCAGCACCTAGATATAAAACACTATCTGTAGATTTTATTTCAAACTTTAAACCATTTAAAACACCCGCAGCAAGTTTGCTTCTATAAGGGTTCCATGAACGAAATTCTTTATTTTTATATTTTACAATTTTTTCGTTATAAACTTTTATTTTTTTGGTTTGATTCTCTGTTTATACTTGAATATTCCTTGTATATTTGTTTGTTTCATTGTGTTTGTGTAATTGATATGATGCTGATAAATGTTTTATAACAATTACATTATTTTACAATATTTGTCGAAATCTTAAACTATGGTAATTTGCATTCAGCCTCGAGGTTTGGTAATATGGTTAAAAGATCACCTTTATACGCGCTTCAAAAAAAATTAGGAGCAAAATTTACAGAATTTGCTGGTTTTGAAATGCCAATTCAATATTCTTCAATAAAAGATGAACATTTAATAGTTAGAAGAAAAGTTGGTATATTTGATGTTTCACATATGAGCAATGTTTGGGTTACAGGTGATGGTGCCGATGATCTGATTTCTCTTACAACTGTTGAAGATGCTTCAAGAATAGGTGATAAAAAAAGTCAATACACTGCAATACTTCGTGAAAATGGAACAGTAATCGATGATACAATTTTTATGCATCTAGATGATAAATACATGATTATTCCTAACGCCGGAATGGATAAAATTGTTACAGATTGGCTTAATAAAAAAGCGGAAGAACACAACATAAATTCAAAAGCAGAAAATGTATCAGATAAGTATGTAATTTTAGCAATACAAGGGCCAAAATCACGTGAAGTGCTTCAAAAACTTACTGATGTAGATTTAAAAAATGTGGGATTTTTTAATTGTCAATATATAGATATTGCTGGGATTAATTGCATCATTTCTCATACCGGTTATACTGGTGAGCTTGGTTTTGAACTACAAATTTCACCAACAAATCATGCTGAAAAAGTTTTTAATAAAATTTTTGAAGCAGGAAATGAGTTTGGAATAAAACCAATTGGTCTTGGTGCAAGAGACACACTAAGACTTGAAAAAGGTTTTATCCTTGCTGGAAATGAATTTGCAGGTGGCAGAACACCTCTTGAAGCAACAATGAGTTGGACAATTAACTGGGATCATGATTTCATTGGAAAAAAAGCCTTAATTAAACAAAAAGAAAAAGGCGATTATGAAAGACTAACTTGCCTCATATGCACCGATAAAGGAATCCCGCGAAACGGTTGTGAAATACAAAAAGACGGGAAAAAAATAGGAATGGTAACAAGTGGCAGTCTTTCACCATGTCTTAATGCAGGTATTGCTATGGGCTATTGTCATCCAGACTACCGAGAAAAAGACCTCGTTCTTGATATAATGATTCGTAATAAACCAGTAAAAGCAAGAGTTGTTAAGCCACCTATGGTTCCCAAAGACTGGGCGCAACAAAACAAAATTTTAACTGGTAAACTATTTATATAATATCGTTCTATGTAAATAACTAGGAATCATATATGAAAAAGAAAATATTTGGACTAATTTTCATATGTTTATTTTTATTAACGGGCTCGTCTGTTGCATTAAACATTGAAAGCATAAGATTTAATGATAACACTCCACCAAATCCACCAACAATTGTTGGCCCAATAAATGGAAAAATAAGGCAAAGTTATATTTATAATATTACAGTAACAGATCCAGATGAAGATAATAAACTTTTGAAACTAGAAGTTGATTTTGGTGATGGAATAGTGCAAGAAGATTGCGGTTGTGATACACCATGGGAAAACGGTGAAATAATTCAGATGGAACATTCATGGAAAAAACAAGGTACTTTCAACATAACTGGTCGTGTTGCAGATGAACACAATGAATGGAGTCAGTGGTCCGAACCGATTACTGTTACAATGCCAAAAAACAAGATCTCTTTAAATGCTTTAATTAACAAATTTTTAGTTAGTTTTTCAAATAGCGTAAAATTCTTAAATTTACTAATTGCAAATATTTAAAATACATAACAAAATACCAATCTTCGATAGATATGGGTAATGAAGTAAGAAATAATTTAAAATATACAGATACACATGAATGGGTTAAACTAAACGGAGAAACTGCTCATGTGGGTATAACTGATCATGCACAATCAGAGCTTACTGATATTGTTTTTGTAGAACTTCCGGAAGTTGGAAAAGAAGTTAAAAAAGGTGATGAACTATGTGTTGTGGAATCAGTAAAATCTGTTTCAGAAATATACGCACCAGTTAGTGGAAAAATTGCAAATATCAACAAAAAACTAGAAGAAACACCTGAAACTATTAATGAAAGCCCATATGATGAAGGATGGCTCGTTGAAATTGAGTTGACAAATAAATCAGAAATTGACAAGCTTTTAGACGTGGACTCATATAAAAAATTAATTTAATTTTTCTCCCTATTTTCATCTGGAAATTTTTATTCCGAAATGTTCTTATATTGTTATATATATTCAAACATTAGGCGGAGAGATGGGATTGCAAGGTGTTACAATATAATTATTTTTTATTTTCGGTGTTTAACACCTCCGCCGCCTCCCCCATTACTACTAAATTTTAAGCATTATCTTTAATAACAATTATTTGTTTTACAGGGTTTGATTTATTATGAAATTACTATTGATTCACAGTGATTTTATCGAATATGAAGTAAAAGACAAAGCAATAAAAACCCCAGAGGATACTTCAAAAAAGAAAGATCGATTAGAAGAGGCATTAACTGCTTTTACCGCAGTTGAAAAAGTCGATGAAAAATCACCAAAACAAGCGGTAAAACAAGCAGTTGATGAAATTATAAAAACCGCTGAGCAATTAAAAGTTAAAAACATAATGGTTTATCCTTATGCTCATCTTTCCAGTAATCTTGCTAGCCCAAAAAAAGCACAGGAAATACTAATAGAAATGGAATACGAGCTTAAACAAAAAAATTTTAATGTAAAACGTAGTCCCTTTGGTTGGTATAAGGCTTTTAAAATTTCTTGTAAGGGACATCCATTATCAGAACTTTCTAGAGAAATTTTACCCGTAAAAGAAGAAACAGAATCATTAAAAAAAGAAAGAAAACTTAGTTCTGATTGGTATATTTTAACAGAAGATGGAAATTTACATGATGTTGGTAAATTTAACTTCAAAAGTCATGAAAATTTAAAGAAATTTTCATTTTATGAAAAAGAAAAATCAAGAGCAGTCAAAGGTGAACCCGCTCATGTCACCCTTATGAAAAAACTAGAAATTGCGGATTATGAACCTGCATCTGATGGAGGAAACATGAGGTTTTACCCAAAGGGCAGATTTATTAAAAAATTAATCGAACATTATGTTACTAGAAGAGTAGTTGAATATGGTGGCCTTGAGGTTGAAACCCCGATCATGTATGATATGCAACATCCGACACTTTCAGAATACCTTCAAAGATTTCCAGCAAGGCAATATCAGATTGAAAGCGATAAAAGAAATTTTTTCTTAAGATTTGCAGCATGTTTCGGGCAATTTTTAATGGCTCACGATGCGACAATAAGTTATAAAGATTTACCTCTCAAAATTTATGAGTTAACAAAATATTCTTTTAGACGTGAACAATCTGGAGAACTCACAGGACTGCGTAGACTTAGAGCATTTACAATGCCTGATGTTCATGCGTTTACATCAGATTTAGATATGGCTATGAATGAGTTTAAAGTAAGATTTGATTTATCCCTTTCAGTTTTGGAAAATATAGGTATAGAAAATAACGATATTGAGATGGCATTGCGAACAACTAAAGATTTTTATGAAAAAAATAAAAATTTCATTTTAGATTTAGTTAAAAAATTTGGAAAACCTATACTTGTTGAAATATGGGATGAACGAATTTTTTACTTTATTTTGAAATTTGAGTTCAACTTTGTTGATTTGTCTGAAAAAGCATCAGCACTGAGCACAGATCAAATTGATATAGAAAATGGAGAAAGATACGATATTAAGTTTACAGATAAAGATGGAACAATAAAACATCCTTTAATACTTCATTGCAGTCCATCAGGTGCAATTGAGCGGGTGATTTATGCACTTCTCGAAAAAGAAGCAATAAAAATGAGTAAAGGCGAAAAACCAATGTTGCCTCTTTGGCTTTCACCAACACAGATAAGGTTTATACCTGTTGGCGATGAATATATAAAAGAATGTGAAAATTTTTCCCAGGAACTAAACAAAAATGAAATTTACAAAATAAGATTAGATATAGATGATAGAGAAGAAAGCGTAAGCAAAAAAATACGTGATGCAGAAAAAGAATGGATCCCGATAATAGTTGTTATTGGTGAAAAAGAAAAAAACAGTAAAAAATTCACACCGCGATTCAGAGATAAAAGCGTAGTTGACATTAGTAAAAAATATTCAATGAAAGAACTAAGTGATTTAGTAATTAAAAACATAAAAGGATATCCACAAGAACCAATTCCACTACCCATATATCTTTCTAAAAGACCTAAATTTAAAGGATAAGACTTTATCCAACAAACTAAAAAACCTTTTGATTATTACCATCCTATAATCCTGGGAGGAATTTTTCATGATCAAACGTGATAAAATTCAAGAAATTATTAATTCATATGATAAAAAAAATATCACAATTGGAGTTCTAGGTGGTCACTCCGGTCTTGATGTTTGTCGTGGTGCAAAAAAACATGGATTTAAAACCCTTGCTGTCTGTCAGAAAGGTCGAGAAAAAACATATACAAAATATTACAAAACACGTGAAGGAAAAGGATGTATCGATGAAACAATTGTTCTTGATAAATTTTCAGATATAACAAACCCAAAAGTTCAGGACGAGTTAAGATCCAGAAACACAATTTTTATTCATAATCGTTATTTCTGGGTTTATTTTGATTTCAAGGATATTGAAGAAAATTTCATGATACCAATTTATGGAACACGTGGAATGGTCAAACTTGAAGAGCGTGATGTTCCAAAGAATCAATATTATCTTTTAGAAAAAGCTGCAATAAGATTTCCTAAAATTTACAAAAAACCACAAGATATCGATAAACTAGTAATTGTGAAGGTAAATGAGGCAATCAGAGGATACGAGCGTGCGTTTTTCTATGCAACATCCTATGATGATTACAAGAAAAAAGCAGATGATATGCTTAAA
>MUGC01000097.1 GCA_002900535.1 Thermoplasmata archaeon M9B1D
AGCATCTAAATTAAATGTAATTACAATAGAAATTATGAATGGTATAAACATACCAACTATTATTAACAGCAAGATTCCAGCTATATCTTTGTATTTTCCCATTGTAAATGTGCGATAAATAAATTGTTTTTAAAGTTATTTGTCAAAATTTTTTATTTTTATTATTTTTATAAAAAATCGTTTAGAATTATGAACAGTTGTTACCGATATAAAAATATCAGTATAAAATTAAAACTTATTTCCAATAATAGCATTCTGACCGATTGAAATTCCACCATCACCGTTGGGAACAATATTGTGTACAATAAATTCATACCCTGCTTTGTTTATTTTTTCTTCAAACATCTTGTTTATAGGGATGTTATAAGAAACGCCACCAGAAAGACCGATTTTATTAATACTATTTTTTTCAGCATTTTCAACTGCAATATCAGAAAGACTATTGATGATTGCATTTACAAACGAATAAGAATATTCTGCTTTATCCTTCTCCGTTAAGGATTTCTTAATCATCTCATCAAGTTGTCTAAAAAGATCAACTGTACCAATTACATCATTTTTAACATCGACATCAAATGAGTATTTAGGTTCACCCATCGCAAGATATTTTTCAAGTTTCATTGCAGGCTCACCATCATAAGTCCGTTTGCAACAAATATTCAAATAACAAGATAATGCATCCAAGATTCTACCCATACTGCTAGATAATGGTGATTTATTCATCAACTTAGAAAGGACATCTGCTTCTTTTCCCTCAAAAAGTATATTTTTACCTAGCTTTTTGAAAATAGCAAAAACAAGTCGTCTTGGATCATGAGTAGCAGCATCACCGCCTAATAATGGAATATATTCAAGATGTCCAACACGTTTGTAATCTGTAAAATTACTAACTAATACTTCTCCACCCCAAAAATTTTTATCAGCACCATATCCAAGGCCATCTATGGAAATAACAACACACTCATCAACTCTTCTATCAACCAAAAGTGATGCAGCATGAGCCCAATGATGCTGAATTTCAAAAAGTGGAACTGAATATTCTTCAGCAAATTTTTTTGCAACTATCCGTGTATCGTAGGCTGGATGTAAATCCATAACAACTGCATCAATTCCAGGTTTTTTCATTGTAAGTTTCATCAAATGTCGCAAAGCTTCTTCTAAAAACTCTATTGTTGAATAATACTTTGAGTTGCCAATATATTGCGTCGCAAAAATTTGCTTATCAGAAGAAAAAGCACCAGTTATATTTTCACCAGCACCCACACTTAAAACATTCTCATCGTAGTCAACTGGTAACGGATCAGGTACATAACCACGGGATTTACGAAGAAAAAACTTATGACCTTTCCAAACACGAATAACTGAATCATCAACACGATTTGGAATATCGCGATTATGCAAAAGATAAAAATCTGCATTAATTGAAAAAGCCTCTTCATCACTTGTAATCATAGCTTCCCCTGGAACATTTGAGGAGGTCATTATCAAAGCATTAGATTTTAGACTTTTAAAAAGTAGATAATGTAAACCCGTGTAAGGTAAAAATAGACCAATATTGTCAAGTCCAGGTGATGCAAGTTCTGCTTTTTTCTTTTTTACTAAAACAATAGGACGATTCTTTGATAAAAGAAATTTTTTTTCTTCTTCAGAAATTTCTCCAAACTCTTGTGCTGTTTCAAAATCTCTAACCATTAATGCAAATGCTTTCTGAGGGCGATTATACCATTTGCGAAAACGTGGAATTTCATCTAGAGTACAACATAGATGCATTCCACCCCAAGATTTGATAACACCTATTTTACCAGCATCGATTTGATTTGCAAATCGTTTAATTGCTTCTTTGCTACCAAGATTTTTTTTATTTTTATCATATAAATGATAAACTGGGCCACATTTTGGACAGGAAATTGTTTGTGCATGATAACGACGATTCAAAGGATCAACATATTCATTTTGACAGGAATTGCATAATGGAAATTTATACATTGAAGTGCGCTCACGATCATAGGGAACATCTTTGATTAAACTGTATCTTGCTCCACATATCGTACAGTTTGTAAAAGGAAAATTATATCTTTTATTATTTTTATCTAAAAGCTCACTTATACATTCATCACAGATTCCAACATCTGGGGGAATCTGCGAATGCCTAGTGCCTTTTTCACTATGAAGTATTTGAAAATCATCAAAAATCCGGTCGTCTTTAAAAGTTTTAATACTAGTAATTTTTGCAATAGACGGCAGATTTTTTTTAACCTGTTCAATAAACTTATCTTTATCACGGTCAATTATTACTTCTACTTCCGAACCTTTATTTAGAACATAACCTTTTAGACCCATGCCCTTTGCTATACGATAAATAGTTGGTCTAAAACCTACACCTTGTACAATTCCTTCAAAGACTAGTTTCATTTTTATTCAACGATTAGCTCCTTAGAATATGGATCAGTACCTGCAAGTAAAAACTCATCGCCCATACTTAGACATTTAACTGGACATACATCGTTACATTGACTGCAGAAGCAACAACGCGCAAGATAGATTTTTATCTTTTTTTCCTCAGGTTTTGATTCTATTGCACCACATGGACAAACCTTTATACACAGATTACAACCTATACATTTGTCTTTGTCATATTTGATTTTACCTCGGAAATTTGGTGGTGTTGGAATCGGTGGATTTATTTTTGCTTTACCTACACCCACTGCCTCAAGATATTTAGTTGTACTTGATGGTTGATACTTTGCTGGAAACTTGTTAGTCCATGGTTTTTTAAACATTTGCTTAAAAACAGGGCCAAGCATACTAAATCCCATTAACGCATCAGCCTCCTTGTTTTCTCAACACTCAATCGATGCAGTTCTTCTTTATTTAACTCATAATGTTTTCCATTGTTGACTATTGCAACACGGTTTGTGCAACTCATACACGGATCTGTGCTTGCTGCAACTATTGGAATATCTGCAATTTGCTCACCTTTAAGCATTGGAATCCATGGTAAAATATTGTTATATGTTGGCGCACGAACTTTCCAAGTATATGGTGCGTCTTCACCTGTTAGCTTAACATAGTGAATAACTTCTCCTCGTGGCGCCTCATGTCTTCCTACGCCTTCGCCGTTTACTTTTTTAAGCTGTGCAAGTAATTTTGGAATCTTTGGTTCTGCAACGATGTCGCCTGCCGGCATTTTATCAATACATTGCTCAATTAATTCTATTGATTGTTTTACTTCTAAAAGCCTGGTAATAATACGATCGTATACATCGCCATTTATTTTGCCGGTTAGTTTATCAGGAGTGATATAATCTATATCAAGATCACCATAAGCAAAATAACTAGTATCAACACGAACATCTTTTTTAACACCTGATGCACGTGTTGTTGGACCAACTGCACAAAGCTTTAATGCATCTTCTTTTGTTAAAATACCACAGTTTTGACTACGCATTTTAAAGGTTTTGTCATCAAGGAAAATATGTGCAAGTTTCTGGAAATTATCTTTGAAAAATTTAAGATCCTTCTGAATACGAGGGATCATATCCTTTGTAATATCTCTACGTACACCACCTATCATGGTGATTCCTTTTGTTACTCGATTACCTGTCAAATATTCAGTAAGATCAAGTGCTTTTTCACGAATTTCCCAAGTTAAAAATAAAACTGTATCAAATCCTATTTCATGTGCAGCAACACCAGCCCATAATATGTGTGAAGTTATACGTTCAAGCTCACCCTGAATCACCCGAAGGTATTCGGCACGCTCTGGAACTTCTATATCTGCCGCTGCCTCAACTGCAAGAGAAAATGCAATTGGATGGCAGTAGGAACAAATACCACAAATTCTTTCTGCTAAATACAATATTTGAACTGGATTACGCTTACGTGAAGCCCACTCAACTGCTCTATGAACGTGACCAAGTTTTACATCAACATCTATTATACGTTCACCTGATATTTCAAATTCGAAATGAACTGGTTCTTTTAAAGCCGGATGAATCGGGCCGATAGGGATATGATAAGTTGTTTTAGTTGTTGCCTCTGAGCTCATTTTTTCACCTCATGTAAGTTTTTGTAATATTTTTCAGGACCTGTTTCATCACGTCTCCATGGATATATATTTTCAGGCCAATCATCAGGTAAAAACAATTTACGAGCATCAGGAATTCCCACGATTTTTACACCTAGCATCTCCTGTTTCTCACGTTCGGTTACGAGAGCACCTGGAATCAAATCACAAATAGTTTCAATCTCGGGTTTAGATTTTGGTAAATCCACAGAGATATGAAGGTTAATTTCATTCATTCTAGTACCATAGTTTACTGTGAAATGATAAATGAGTTCGATCGTCTTTCCGAGGTCATTACCGGATACAACTGGAAGATGTGGAAATTGATAATCAACAAGATGCTTTATCACATCTTTAAATGCTGATTTTTCAACCTTCATCCAAATTGTAGATGTTTCATTTTTCTTAGAGCCTGCTTTTCTTTTTTTAATCTCTGCAGATCTAATCGATGTTTTGAATTCATCTTTAAAATATTTAACAAGCTCTTCTGGATTTTTTTGATTATTTTCTTTTTTAGGACTCATTTTTTACCCTCCAGTGTTTCAAGTTTAACCCATGCTTGTGCAACAGCATTAATAATTGCCTCTGGTCTTGGTGGACAGCCAATTACATGGACATCAACTGGTAAAATTTGATTAATTGGACCAACAAGATTATATGACTCATAGAAAACATCACCAGTATTTCCACAGTTTCCAACACAAATCACAGCCTTTGGGTCTGGCATTTGTTCATAAACTCGTTTAACTTTTTCTACAAGCTTGCGAGTAACAGGTCCTGTAACAAGCATTACATCGGCATGACGGGGTGTTCCAACCAGTTTAATTCCAAAACGTTCAACATCGTAACGAGGACATAAAGCTGCTATAATTTCAATATCACATCCATTACAGGAACCACTGTTACAGTGATATACCCATAAAGCTTTCTTAAACGACTTGGGAAGTCCTTTTGCCATAAAATCATTGCCT
>MUGC01000098.1 GCA_002900535.1 Thermoplasmata archaeon M9B1D
ATCCCAGGGTTGTTTCTCACACCAATATTAACCTTTGTAGGCTCAGGGCTACCATATGTTGAAGTATTTGCTTTATCAAGCAATGCCATTGTTTTAACACCCATCTCACCACATTTCATGTTAAGAGCAACCAGTTCATCAGCAGATAAGTCCTTTGTAGTTGCTACTAATGCATTCTGAATGAAATTAGAAATTTCCTTATCTTTATATCCAAGAACGTATGCATGATGATAATATGCTGACATTCCTTTGATACCAAAAGTTAGCATTTCCCTTAGTGACCTAATATCTTCATCTTTTGTCAGGAGTATTCCAACTTCTTTAGATTTTTTTATAATTTCCTCATCGTTTTTTGGTGTCCATATAACAGAATCATGCTTACTTTTAACAGAGTATTTTTCTCTCAATTCATCTCTTAATTTTAATGCTTGGTGAATTTTATTTATAAAAAATTCTTTTTCAAAGTTTGCGTTTGTTATAGTTGAAAACAATCCATCCATGATTAACTCATCAACTTCTTGGTTATATTCTCCTGCTTCTCTTGATTTGGTATTACATATAGATATACCTTTTAACAAATAACGTAATATATCTTGTAAATCTGCTACTTCTCCACTCTTTCCACATACACCAACAACGGTGCAGCCTTTTGCTTTTGCTGTTTCTTCACATTGATAACAAAACATATTTTTTTCTCCTATTTAATATCTTTTTTATACAAAGTATGGTATGTATACAAAGGTATTTATAGTTGAGAGTTTCTAAATGTATACTATGGATGATAACTGCACGGTTTACAAAACAATGGATTTTATTTCTAAGAAATGGACCCTTCTAATACTTTTAGAATTGTTTAAAGGTGGAAAGAGGAAGAAAAGGTATAGTGAAATTAAGGATAAGATGGAGGATATTACTCCTAAAATTTTATCTCAAAGATTGAAGGAATTGGAAAAGGAAGGGTTAATTACACGAAGAGTTGATGCTTCTCAGTTCCCTGTTAAAACTGAGTATTCTCTCACTGAAAGTGGAAGGGATTTTATTCCTATTATCAGTCAGATGAAGATATGGGCGTTGAAATGGAAGCCTCATAAAGATTTATGTGAAAGTGTTGATTGTAAAAATTGTGATTTATAAAAAAAACCAGATTTGAACTTTCACTTTTACTTATTGTATTTGAATCACTGTTTTTGGGTACAAATCCCCTTTTTTCAAGTTTCAGTAGAAAATGATATTTTTATTATTTTTCAACAGGAGAAAAAAAGGGTTTATGCTCCCGTCGAGCTTTAGCACTCACGAGTATAAATCCCTTGATTTAACTATTTCATAAAAAATAAGATTTTCTTTGGATTTCAACTGATAAGAATTGTTAAAAAAATTGCTGGTGGGAATCGAGAAAAAGATTTTATTATGGGTCTTTCTGATTAGACAAAGCTAATTAGACAAATATATAAAGTTAACGAATTTTAAAAATCTTAGTGGCTATGCACAATGATCCCTATTAATAATTGAATTATTGAATAAACCCCTATTTTTAAACTAAAACATTTGTTTTCTAAAGATAGGTTTTTATAGAAGAAATGTGCTGTATAATTATACATAAAGGGGGAAGGTATTGAAAAAAATTACCTGTTTAGCTATAATTCCATTGTTTCTCTTATTATCTATATTCCCTGCTGTAGCATATGTTAATAATATTGATACGAATTTTTCTAACTCCACCAAAGTTTGTTCACATTCTAATTGGATTGAAATTCAAAAGCTCATCGCTCCATATGGTACAACAGGATCTGGTTTTGGTTATTCTGTTTCCTTAAGTGGTGATACTGCTCTCATTGGAATGTCCAGGTCTGCATATGTGTTCACCTATAATGGTACTAAATGGGTACTGCAGGCAAAGCTCACTGCCTCAGACGAAGCATTAGGAGATGATTTCGGTTATTCCGTCTCCCTGAGCTGTGATACCGCTCTAATAGGAGCCCAGGGGGATGATGACAAAGGAAAAGAGTCCGGTTCTGCATATGTGTTCACCCGCAGTGATAATATATGGTTAGAGCAGACGAAACTCACTGCCTCAGATGGAGCATCAGGAGATCTTTTTGGTTATTCTGTTTTTATAAGTGGCGATACCATTCTCATTGGAGCGATTGGTTATAATGACGGCAGAGGTTCCGTGTATGTTTTTACCTATAATGGTACTAAATGGATGCAGCAGGCAAAACTTACTGCCTCAGACGGTGAAGCAGAAGACTTTTTTGGCAAATCTGTTTCCCTGAGTGGCGATACTGCACTTATAGGAGCCCCTTGGGATGATGACAAAGGAAAAGAATCTGGTTCTGCATATGTGTTCACTCGCAGTGGCAACACATGGACTCAGCAGGCAAAACTCACCGCATCAGATGGAGTCTCAAAGGACAGTTTTGGTTTTTCTGTTTCTCTGAGCAATGATTCCGCTCTCATTGGAATGTCTGAGTCTGCATATGTGTACACCCGCAGTGATAATATATGGTTAGAGCAGACGAAACTCACAGCCTCCTCAGACGGAGTATCAGGAGATCTTTTTGGTTATTCTGTTTCAATTGCTGATGATAGTGCCCTAATCGGAGCTCCCTTGGATGATGACAGAGGAAGAGATTCTGGATCTGCATATGTGTTCACCCACAGTGATACTACATGGATACAACAGGCAAAACTCACTGCCTCAGACGGATCAATAGAAGATTATTTTGGCCAATCTGTTTCCCTAAGCGGTGGTGTTATAGCCCTTATAGGAGCACCAAATCATTATAACAACGAACAATATTTTGGGGCAGCATATGTATTTGCAAAAAACGAACATTCACCGGATAAACCAACGATAACAGGTCAAGTTAATGGAAAACCAAATATTGAATATGAGTATAAGTTTGTATCAACGGATCCGGATGATGATGCTATTGAGTATTGTATAGATTGGGGAGATAATAGTAGTGAAGTTAGTATTGGCCCTTATCCATCAGGCGCAGAAGCATCGGCTAAACATGCTTGGTCTGAAAAAGGTACTTATATAATCAAGGCTAAAGCAAGGGATGTTTGTGGTGCTGAGAGCGACTGGGCTATACTTGAAGTAAGTATGCCTAAAAACAAAGCAATGAATATAAATGTGTTTTTACAGAGATTCTTTTATCGTTTTCCTTTCATGGTAAAAATACTAAAACAAAGTTTATAATCTATTATCTAAAAAAAAACTTTGATCCTAACTTTTTTTTGGGTACAAATCCCCTTTTTTCAAGTTCCAGTAGAAAATGATATTTTTATTATTTTTCAACAGGAGAAAAAAAAGGGTTATGCTCCCGTCGGGATTCGAACCCGAGTCTAAGCCTCGAGAGGGCTTGATGATTGGCCGGACTACACTACGGGAGCAAAAAAATTTTTAACCACCAGATGAAACTTGCAAAATCGTTAATTTTTGCCCATCTTTTAGTTCTTCATCAATAGAAATTGGTTTATTTTCACTTAATACAACGACTGTGTCGGGTTTCAGATTTATTTTTTTAAGCATGTCTAATACTATTGGCTCTTTTTGTAAATTAATTTTTTTGATTTCCTTTGTTCTTGACAGTTTAACGGTTATCTCCACTTGAATCGATACCCATATAAAAAAAGGTTTGATTAAGCTTTTGAATGCTGGGGTGGCCAAGCCCGGACTAAGGCGGCGGTCTCGAAAACCGCTGGTGCTTTTGCATCACGGGGGTTCAAATCCCTTCCCCAGCGCTATTTTTTAAATTTTTAAACTGCTGATATTTGGATAATAAGCTTTATATATCATTTATATCATGATTATATAAATAAATGGGGATAAAATGGATAAAAAAACCTTACTGATACCTATTATAATTATTATTTTACTTGTCACAAATCTTCCAAAAACAACTGCAGCAGAGACTCAATCAACAGGTATTTTAGATAATTTAAGATTTATAAATACTAACTCAACAACAGAAGTATCGCTAGATCAGACAGATATTCCTTCTTCGGGTGTTCCAATTGATTTAAACAAAACCTTGATGATAAACGTAACTGTTGGGCTAACAGGTAAATTGCCATCATTATTTCCAAAATTTCTTGTTGGTACAAAAATTGGAAACTGGATAATGTTTAGAGATAAAAATAAAAACTCGACAGTAAATGTAACATTATCAGTAACAAACAGCTCATGGTGTAAAGCTGAACTTGAAAAAAAAATTATCAAAGTAGATTTATTATCTAATTCTAAAACATCCACAAAACTGATGGTAACAATAAAAGAAACATCATTAGCATTACAAGAAGACCAAATTAAACTAAAAGCAGAGTTTTCTCCACCTGAAAGCTGGATGTTTAAACCATCAGAAAATGAGACATCCTTCAAAATCATTTCAAAATATTCAGGAAATATAAAAGCAACAATTGAACCACTTGAAAATGTAGATAAATTCATAGTAAAACCAAATGTAAATACAACACTTCCACTAAATATTACAAACAACTTTAATGGAGAAACAAAAGTAAAAATAGATTTTAATAATGATAATCCTGAACTAAATTGGAGTATTTCTCTAAGCCAGAATGAAATAACTATACCAAAAGGAAAAAACGGGACAGTAAATATAATCATAAAACCATCGTCTTCAAAGGAAACGCAAGAATTAAAAGGAAACTTTACTTTAACACCAAAATCTACTGTTGATATCGATTTAGAAGATCAATACCTTACAGGCAACTCTATTAAAATTTCCATAGGAACACTAGTAAAAAAGAGCACTGAAGATGAATTTGAGATAAATACAAATATGCTTATAATCCTAATTGTAATAATTTTAATTTTAGTTATAACTGTACTTATGATTAGAAGAAAAAAAGCATAAACAAATTTTTTCTTTTTATTTATTAAAACAAACTTAATAACTAAATATTTGTTTTTCAAAAAAAGAAGGTTTGACTTGAAACAAGAAAAAAACTTTG
>MUGC01000099.1 GCA_002900535.1 Thermoplasmata archaeon M9B1D
CAAGCCTGGATGAAAATTATTATTGAAATGAAATACGTATTGTTATTTTTCTTGTTTGAAAATCAGAAGACATCAATTATATCTGGAAGAAAATTTTTCCTACTTAATAAAATAGATTGAGTTCTTCCGTATCTATATACAACATCGGATTTTTCATTTTGTATCTCCCAAGGTTTTATTATTAGTAGATCTCCTGCACGTACTCTTATTCTTCTCATTTTCCCAGGTATTCGAGCCATTCTTGATTTTCCATCTGCACAGATTGCATTTATTCTTGAACCACCCATTAATCTATCTGCTATAGCAAACATCTCGTTTTTATTCTTTTTAGGCAATGGCAATTTTATATTTTCTTCTCCAGTTTCTTGTGTATTGTTCATATTATCACAGTTTCATAGAAAATCTATTTCAATTTTATTCATTAATCGTAGCAATATTTGCTAATGTAATTTTTTTCTGCCATTCATTAGTTTGAGGTAACTCAAAATCATTCATCCAGTCATTAAACGGATCAATATTTCTCATTTTTTTCATTTGTTTCTCCTTTAATTAAATCTAAAATAAACAATGATACATTAATAGATGAAAAATCTCTCAATTTGGTTTTATTTCATTGATATTTTTCCATGCCTTTTCTACACGCTGTCCAAATGTTCTCATTTCTATTTTCTTTTTTTTAAAATTACGTATCCTCTCAAGCATTTCACGTATTCTTTTATCTTTGTGCCTCTCAAAAGCTTCACTCATTTTCTTCTCCCTCTTATAAACATATTAATGTCAATAATAGTTGTATGTTAGTAATTCAAGTTTATACATGTGTTCCAAATTTTATCATGTGATCTTTCAACGACTCTTCAGTTCTAAACTTTCGTCCACAATAAATACATCTGCAAATTTTCGCCATATTACCTCCTCAACTATTTCTTCTTATCGATTGATAAAGATATCTCAATCGAAGATACATTAGAGTTTCTGCCTTCTTCATTAGTAACGCTCTCCGTACCAATCTTTATATCTTTAAGTTTTGCATCTTTCATAAACCTGTTTCGTACGATTTCTGCAGTATCCACTGCTGTACTTATTGATCTGCCTCTTGCTTTTAAAATAACTCCATTTGAACCGTTAGTATTAAACTGCGTTATTACTGCTAGTACATAGGCCATAGGGGGTTTCTGCCCAACATATATTACGTTTTCATCGGTTCTTTTTTCTTCAATAGTTATTTTTTCCTTTGTTTTCTCTGTCATATTTTTCTTCTCCTTTTAATTTGTTTAATTATTTTTATAGCAATCCTGTTTGCTAAACCGGATTGCTATTAAACTATTAGTGTTTGCTAATCATATGATTAGTTATTTTCTAATTTCTTTACATTTATTGCATGTGGTCCCTTATCAGAAGCTTCAATTTCATATTCAACTTGATCTCCGTCATTCAAATAGATTCCCTCTGCAAGAGAGTTTCTATGAACAAATATGTCTTTTTTATCTTCGCCTTCAATGAATCCGTAGCCTTTTCTATCATTGAACCATTTTACTGTTCCTTTCATTTGTTTGTCACCTCCTCAGACTGTTTGTATCTGGAATGTATAAAAAAATAAAAAAACAAAAATCTCAAAAACTCGAAAATTTGAAGTTATGAAAACTCTTATCTCTATATTTCTTTCTGGTAGCTATAGCAACATTCTAGCTTAAATAGTTATCTATGGGTGCTACTTTATTTTCTTTTCTTTAGTAAATATTTTTTATCTTTATCAAGGTCTGTGAAGAAATCTGCTACTTCTCTTAATTTATGAGATGTAGTTTTACCAAATGCTACTACCTCTACTCTACATCCTAAGCTTTTTGCATGTTCTAATAGGTCTGAAAAGTCTCCGTCTCCGCTTACTAGCACAATGGTATCAAGTTTTGGTGCTAACCTCATTACATCCATTGCTATACCAATATCCCAATCTCCTTTTTTTGCTCCGCCATAAAAAACTTGCAAATCCTTCGATTTTACTTCAAAGCCCATTTCAGACAATGCATCATAAAATATTCCCTCATCTTTAACATCAGCTTTTATAACATATGCAATTGCTCTGATAAGTTGTCTTCCTGCAATTGCTTCTGTTAAAACTACGTTGAAATTTACTTTCCCTTTATACAGCTGTCTTGCAGAGTAGTACATGTTTTGTACATCTATAAAAACCCCGATTCGCTGGTTATTATATGCCGATTTGATCATGTATTTGCCTTAAAATATTCAAAACAATTGATAGTTAATAAAACTGTTCGTTTGAAATTCAAATCAGTCTGTAATGATTATAGTTAAAACTTGTTAAGTTTTGCTTCCAAAATCTAATTATATTTTGACGATTATCGAAAAAGTCTTTAATCATAGTTACTATAATTGGTTTTACTATTCGATTTTATTTTTTTGATTACCATAAGAACTTGCTCTGTCTACTGAAATTTATCAAAAGGTTAAGTTTATTAATATTTGAATTTCAAAAATCATGCTAAATGTTAACATGAAGCCGCTGACGGGAATTTATGCTTAAAGTAACATTTTTTAGTTTATAAGATATAAAGCCCTAATCAAAAATAACAAATATTTGTGTTGTAAATGAAAAAAAAAGTTTTTTGAAGCCGATGGAGGCATTAAGTAGTATTACTAAAAATCTTGAAGTGTTTTTTAATTAATTTACATCGGGCGTAACGTTCCAGCAAATACTTGCCAGGCAAGTGCAGATTTTGCAACTAGACTTAAAATGATATACATTCGTTCGCCGTACAGATAGTCTTTCCATTTTCCGATTTTCTTATACTGCAAGAACATGTTTATTGCAAATAAATTAAAAAACACTGCAATGGTGATAAAAATTGCAATAACAAAATCAGGTACAGACTCAGCGGTGATCAGTGGAATGAAGATGACAACCCAGGGAACAAAACCTGCGATACATCCGATGGTATAAGAGGTCCAATTTGTTTTTGTCGTTGTTTGATTATGTATCTCCATCATTAAACCCATCAGGTTCATAACAGCAGTTAGAGTAAATAATGCAAGCAAGGTTCCAAAATCATATATAGTAACAAGCATACCAATAAGAAAAATCATAAGAGATGCACTAAAGGAATACTCATACCATCTGGCAGGGTTAATATGTTTTTTTAGGTTTTTAACATACCATTTATACAATACAGTAGAAAGAAGAATATGTGCTGTTGCAGACATAAAAAGAAACAGTGCAACAAGTGGTCCAATTTGTATATTTAAAAAAGTTTCTGACACTGGAGAAATTGTTTGTGTAACTGCATTATATTCAGGATGAATATAGGTTAAAGGAAGTGTAAAAGTGTTACTTAGTATAAGCATTAAAATTCCTTGGAGTATATGGACAATTCCCATGATACCATTAAAGACCCGTAATTTTTTAAAACGGGTATCATCAATATTAGAGAAGCATTCTACTTTACTAGGATCGCATTTACCTGCAGGAATTGTAAACGTCCCATAGGTTTTACAGGAAGGACATGTTACATAGATTTTTTCATTAGGTTCACCTTTGGTTGTAAATTGATGATGACACTTAGGACACATAATTTTTATTTCAGGCATATGTATAATCTCCTAACTTTTTTTTATCGATGTAAAATCATTCTAACTATTTCTTTTTTACGATATTATGTTTTTATTTTTAAATTAGTTGAAAAAAAATTTATATATAGTACCTAGTTTAAGTTATCATATGAAAAAAAGGATAATCTTATTCTTTGCTATTGTATGTGTTAGCATTCTCTTTTTACCTAACGTACTTGCCCATGTGCCTTATTTAGAACACCGTGACTTTTCTGTAGAACAACCTTTTAGGGTGCGAAGATCTATTACCCAATCGATAGCGGTATATTCTTGGTTAAAAACAAATGAGTTAAACATATCAGAGGATGTTGATGTCTATAGTTTTACTATAAAGAATAAACCTTTAAGGGTTTACCTTGAAGTTCTTGTACCAGTCTGTAATGGATATTATGCTAATTTTACTCCATCGTTTGCATTAGTGGGACCTGGACTTCCAACCCCGAATCAAACACTTCCTTTCAATCTGCCACAAGGATATGGTGCGATAGTAAAACAGGATGTATCACCAGGGGGCGAACGAGAGCAGTTCTATGAACCATTTGGTGGTAAATCATACTATCAGGGGCCTCGGTTTGATGAGATTGTAAATATTTCAGGAACGTATTATGTTTATTACTGGGATCCATATCAGAAAGGAGGAGATTACGTTGCAGTGCTTGGGTATAAGGAACAGTTTCCCCCATTAGATATACTAAGAGCACTGATTAATACACCTCTAATCCGTCATGATTATGAACTACATCTTCCTTAGATAAAAATCAAATAAGGAAAGATATTAAAGAATATTCGACTAAGGTTTTCATAAAAAAAATTCAAATTTTACAGTGGCATCATTAATATATATCTAACTTTTATTCAAAATAACCTATGACACAACAAATTCCTTATGAAATTCTAAAAAAGATTGAAGAAATCGAGATTAGAAGGTACCCTAAAGTATTGTTCGCTGTTGTTCAAAACGATAATAATGATTCTGGATTTAGCCTGCTTTTTAGATATATCTCTGGCGAAAACAAAACACGTAAAAAAATTCCAATGACCGCACCCGTAATAACTTCTGAAAAAATAACGATGACCGCACCAGTTATAACAGGAAAAAATTACATGGCCTTTGCTCTTCCCCCATCATATAATAATGAAACTGTACCGATACCAACTAATCCTGCGGTAAAAATAGAAATACAAAAAGAAAAAACAATGGCAGTTCTTCAATTTAGTGGTCGTACTAACGAAACGAAAGTACAAAATAAAATACAAAAACTTATCACAACATTAAAGACTCATGAAACACAAATAAAAGGTGAACCG
>MUGC01000100.1 GCA_002900535.1 Thermoplasmata archaeon M9B1D
ATAAGAATAAATCAATTAATGCTTTGACTTCTTTTTCCATTTTTATCCCTCAAATATACCTAATTAATTCTTTTCTATCCATTATTACATCTAAGTCAATAAGCAAATGTAAAAAAGCAACATTAAAGGCATTCTTACCATAGTATTCCCTTATATATCTAAGAAATGCCCAGTTATGACCTATTCTTCTATGTCCACTACCATAACTATTTAACGCACTTAGACTATCAATTAATCTATGAACTTCTGGAATACTATATCCTAACAATAAATAATCTGCCTTTATATGTTGCTTCTTATTCATTAATCACTCCTGTCTTTTTTCGCTAAATCACTAGCTAAACCAATTAAATCGACAGGTAAAGATTCTCCCTCGCTTAATGTTTTTTCAAACATTCCTAACCAAGTTATCATTTGTCCTTCAATCCTTTCTTTACAAGTTTGCTTTAATTTATCATCTAATCCATCCAATTCTCTAAGTATAATTTTCGCTGGATTAGTCGATATGACATACTCCAAGGCTGTAGTTGTAAACTTCTCATATAATAACGCCTTATTAAATGATTCTCTGAACTCTTTTTCAAAATCGATTCTTTTGTTATCACTTGCCTCTTTACTTCTGGAACTTCCAGTTCCAATTCCTTTTTCTTCATTCATAACATATCTCCTATTAACATATCATACAATTTTATCCCTACATTCTAAAATAAAACTATTATTTTTAAAGACAATAACTTCACTTTCTTTTCTATCAACATAAAAAGACCTCAATCTATAAAACTCCTTATTTCCTTTATCCGTTTGTTTAACCTTTTCCTTTCTTTTAACAAATAAATTAATTCTTCTTTTTTAATATGGACTATTTTATCTTCATCAGGACAAACATGAATGATAGACATTTCCTCCCCATAAAGTTCTTCCCTCATTTCCTTTCCACAGATTTTACACTTATGATTCATTTTTATCCCTCAACTAATATTATTCCTAATAACATTCCAACTAACAAACCAATAATACAACCAGAAATAAATGTAAACCAAAACGGAAAATCTCTAAATCTCTTATCATTCATATTTATCCCTGCCTTTCATTTAAATAAATACAATTATCATCTATACAATTTTCAAATGAACAGATTTTTTCTTCGTTATGAATACACATTAACATTTCTCTATCCCTCTTTTAATACAACATTTTCCAATAACAAAGTAAAATTAAAATAAAAAATACCAATTAAGATAAAAAACCAACCTAATAAAACACTATTTAAAATCTGATAAGCTAAAAATGCACCAATAATAAAACCAATAGCAAATACTATATGAACAAAAACAACTAATCCAGCATCATTCATTTTTTCCCTCAACTTCAATAAGCCATTTATTGTCAATCATCCATTGAACATTCGCCTTACAAATTTCAAGACCTCTACCATCATTAAATTTTTCATTATGATTCAAACCATAATCATCCATATGTTCTTCAATCCATTCTTGTTTTGTCATTGTTTTTCCGATTGGTTTTCCTTTAACAAGTTTATATTTTTTCATTATGTATTATCCCCTTTATGCTCTAAACACACAAGTTTCTAAACAACAATCTATACACCAAATACTGAATGGTGTATCTTTATAAACAGTTTCTTTTACCATTTTAAATTACCTCTAATAATCTCTGCAACTTGTAAACCTGTATAAAGGTCAAATGGATACTTATCAAACTCCTCTGCAATAGATTCAATTATTTGTTCTTCTTCCTCAGTTAAATTATGGTTCATTTATATCCCTCAATTTATTTTAAGAATACAACCTCATACTGCTGATGCACAACACAGGAATATTCGTATGATAATTAATCATCCTTGCCTGATTATCGTTACTCTCAATAAACAACCCAAGTTTCAACTTCTTAACATTATTAACTTTATTAATCCCATATCTCCCCTTTCGACTATCCCATCTTTCATCCCACATAATAAGATGCCTATAAGACACATTGTTCTTCTTCAACCAATCAACAGTGATATTCCTAAAACATTCCAACCTATTAGTAATAATATAATCAATACGATACTGAGGAATCAAAAAAGGTTTAGCATACACCAAGTTTTCACGATAAACATCCACATCTTTAACACCAACAAGATCCTTATCATTACATAATACACCATCAAGATCAAAACCTATCAAATAATTCCTGCGAGATTTAATAAACGCCCATTCATATAAAACACGATCCCCAGTTAAAGACAGATATTTATCAACTTTTTTAAAACCATTCTTATGAACAAAAACAGAAAGAGTTAAAACATTAAAACCCATATTTACAAGCATAGTTTTACAATTATTGAAACTACTACCTGAAACAACACTATCATCAACAAGCAAAACATTTTTAACATTTTTAAAATAACCACTAACACTAACAACACCATCTTCAAGATCATACAATGTTACAAGTGGTTTTCCAGTAAAAAGACTTATAATACTCGCAGGAAGAACACCCGAACGCGGTATTCCCATCACTGCATCAAAACCCATATCAACTATATCAATTAAATTATCCTTAACTAAATCTACCATATCATTAATTTTAAAAAACTGCATCCTACCCTTCACCATATTATCAACATAAGATACAAGTTTTGCATTAAGACCTATAAAAAAATTATTCAACATATCCTACTCAACCTTTTTTAACTTATATTCCCATTCATCAGCAAACAAGTTCAAAAACCAATTACGAAAACGATAATACATCCGTATATAATGTCGAATATGCCTTTTTTGATAAACCAAAGAAAAATAATTACCTGTTTGCCCATTCTTATCAGATTTATTAGTCAAACCTTTAAAATAATCTTTAACATGAATACCACGTTGATGCGCATAATTAAAAACACCAATCGGTAATTTAATCACAATCTCACCATCTTTTTTCAAAATCCTGCGCATCTCCATCATAAAACCATATTGATCCAATAAATGTTCTAAAACATGACTAACTAATATAAAATCAAAAGTATCATTATCAAAAGGATAAGGATAAACATTTAAATTATGGTAAACATCTGCTTTTACACTTTCATCAAAATCCATATTAATAAAATTTTGCTTATAATCACGCCCACAACCAACATTAAGATTCACTTTCTTTTCCATTATTAAACTCTCCCAAAATTAATAACATACTTATATAATTCTTTTAAAAAATTATTTAATCTAAATACCTGCAAACTTAATACTCCAAGTCTACGATTATATATTTTATCTGAAAGATTATTTAATATTTTATCTACTGTAATAGAATCAACCCCCATGAATTTAAGCATCTCTTGTATAACTTTATGCTTATCTTTTACAAAATCTTCAAAATTATAGATAAAAACATTATCAAAATTATTATTTATAAAAGAAATATATGAATCAAAATCCAACAACCTCTTATCAAAAACATTATCAAACCATTTCTTATAATTATAAAATCCACCCAGACCACCATAAATATATTGGTTATAACAACTTTTAGTCCATGAATCTTTATCCCTAACTCCTAAAATTATTTTAGTTTTCCTACCATACATTCTATGAATACCCATCAATAACATCATTCTTTTCTCATATTCAATTTTAGAACTATTAATAGGATAACCACTCAATGATTCCTCACTAATAATATCTTTATTGATATAAGCAAACACTTGCCTTTGTAAAAAAGTAGTACCCGTCTTATGTAAACCAATATGGATAATCATATATCACTTCCTCCATTCACCAACCAAATCTTTAAAAAAACTAATAATAGGTGCAGCACAAAAACCCACCACCGAAACAAACAACAACAATACAAGATACCTAACAGGAATCATCTATGCTTACCACCATGACCAATCAAAAAACAAATACGATTACCATTGATTGAATTATTATTCTTTATCTCATCAAATACAACTAAATGCTCTCGCAATATCCGATACATATTATTGATAATCCTAATCGCTTCATCCAGTTCATCAACAGAATTGCATCCCATCAAGATCTGACTACAATCAAAACCAATCTTCTCATTCATCTGAACATCCCCTCACTATTATCCAAACTTTTAAACCCATTACCCACAGGGAGAAACATACGCTCAAACATATCCAACAAACTACTAACAGGAACATCACACTTAATATGCTGCTCAACCCTAGCAACACCCAAACGTTCCTTATTATAAATCCTAAACCAATGATCCGTATATGCCTTCAAAGACAACTCGTTACAACCACTCATACGGACCTGACGGAAATCTTTTGCTTCACCAAAACTAACCACCCTCTGATTACTGAACAAACCCAAGAATGAGATAACACCCTCGCAATGCTTCAAAATATCACGAAACTCAAAATAATTAACAGGATGATTACTGCAATTCAAATAAAGATCAATCCTACCCATCCCATGAACCACAATAGTAATACGCCTATCAACATCATCCTGATAATTGAAAACATGAACAAATCTTTTATTAGTCTTTAAAACAAAACCATTAGCTTTTAAACGATTAACATCATCAACGTCTAAACTGCAATCTTTGGCAGGGATAGTATCTATACCTTTTTGCAATTTTCTAACACGATTCATGCTTATCTGTATGCCATGGAGAAGTGTTGGAGGATGTTCAAGGTAATAGAGTGTTTCACCATCTATCTTAATCCTATAATAACCATGTTTTTCTCGGAGAATAATACCTTTTTCATTTAATCTTCTAAGTTCAGAACGAATACTGTTTATATTAAGATGTAAATAATGTTCAAGACTTTTAGCACTATAGGAGTGAAGTGGGTTTTTTTTAAGGAAAACAAGTATAGTGGATGCCACTTCACTCAAATTATAGTCCTCCTCTCATAGACGAAAACAATTTTCTATATGATTTTTTATTATGGGGGAATAGAGGAGAGATGGTGGGGGAGGGAGGAAAGGAATGGGATGCGAACTAAAAATATTCACACAGGAGTTACCTCCCCCAGTGAACCAAGAGCAGACCGTTTTTTTCACATATATGGATACGGAGGTAGCAGTACGGTGAGTACCCTTTAAAATTTTTTTACTCTTGGCATCACACTTATGTTCATTTTCTTTGGAAGGAATCGGGTTAGAGTGCAAACAAAAATGTTTCATGTTGGTTTCACCAATGTATTAGGGTGCATACTTCCATCATAGTTAGATGTATATTCAATACCATCTTCAATGATAAGACCTGCTTTTTTAAGCTCGGTTACACGACCTGTTACACAATTGATTGTCCAACCAAGTGTTTTAGCGATACCTTTTCTAGTGATACCTTTTGGGTTTTGGATTATTACTTCATATACTCGTTGTCTTTTTTCAGGTAGATCCTTTTTAATCATTTGATAGTTTGCGTTCCTGGTTGCCTTACCAACATCTATATCAAAAAGTGTTTGTTGCATTAGATTGTCCTCCTGTAACATTTAGAATGTTTCATATGCGTATATTTACAGTTTGCAACAATTTTGCAAGTGTAACAATCTTTATTTGCTATTTCCTTGTTCATTATTCCCCTCCATCAAATATTTTATCCAACAACTCAGGGTGGGCTATTATTTCCTGATAGAAAATGATTATATTCCCACCCCCAAAAGTCCAAAAAAAGGAGAAACAGAAAAGGAGAAAATATTATTATCCCCTGTTTCTGATAAATCTTGAGGTAACGTTTTTATATAACTTCTCTTACC
>MUGC01000101.1 GCA_002900535.1 Thermoplasmata archaeon M9B1D
TAGAGAAAAAGAACATTCAGTTGATATTCAAATTAAAGGTAAAATTAGAGTTGATATTTATCATACTTTTGTTAATTATCTTGAAGAAAAAATTGGATTGGTTGAAGATTAATTAGTTTTATTAGACAATAAACGATTTCTAAAATAAACAATTATAAAAAGATTTAGTTATTTCGTGGTTTTTCATTTAGGAGGATTGTTTGAAATGTCAAATAGTAAAAAATCATCAATGGTTTCGGGCTTCTATAAATTACCAGTTGATAAAAGAGTGGATTTTGTTAAAGATTTTGCTGGTTTAACATCAGAAGAAGAAAAATTGTTTTCTTCGTTTCTTGATATTGAAACAGCAGATAGAATGATTGAAAATGTGCTAGGAACATTTGAATTACCACTTGGTGTTGCTGTAAATTTCAAAATAAATGGAAAAGATTATCTTATTCCTATGGCAACTGAGGAATCAAGTGTTGTTGCTGCAGCAAGTAATGCTGCTAAAATTGCTAGAATTCAGGGAGGTTTTAAGACAGAATGTAGCAAACCTCTTATGATAGGGCAATTGCAACTTTTAAAACTGGATGATGTTGCTGGTGCAGCTCAGAAAATTTTGAAACATAAAAAGGAGCTCCTTGAACTTGCTAATGCTCAAGATAAAATACTTGTAAAATTTGGTGGTGGTGCTAAAGATTTAGAAGTTAGAATTCTTTATAGCCCTCTTGGTAAGATGGTTGTCACTCATTTGATTGTAGATGTTAGGGATGCAATGGGTGCAAACGCTGTTAACACTATGTGTGAAGCACTTGCTCCAATGATTGAAGAGCTTACAGGGGGAAAAATACGTTTAAAAATTCTTTCTAATCTTGCAGATAAAAGAATTGTAAAAGCAAAAGCAGTATTTGACAAGGAAAAAATGGGCGGTGAAGATGTCGTTAACGCTTTTCTTGAATCATACACTCTTGCAGTAATCGATCCTTATCGCGCAGCAACTCATAATAAAGGAATTATGAATGGTATTGACTCGGTTATAATTGCAACGGGAAATGATTTCCGGGCAATTGAAGCAGGTGCTCATGCTTATGCTGCAAGAAATGGGCAATATACTTCTTTATCTAAATATTTTAAAGATAAAAAAGGAAATCTTGTAGGAGAGTTAGAGTTACCTTTAGCTGTTGGAATTGTAGGTGGGGCAGGTAATATACATCCTAAAGCAAGGCTTTGTAAAAAGATACTTGGAATTAAAACAGCAAAAGAGCTTGCAGAGGTTGCTGCTTCTCTTGGTCTTGCACAAAACTTTGCAGCAGTCTTTGCTCTTTCTACAGTTGGAATTCAGAAAGGGCATATGAGTTTACATGCAAAAAATATAGCAGTAATGGCTGGTGCAAAAGGAGACCAGATTGATAAAGTAGCAGAGCAATTAGTAAAAGAGGGAAATATAAAGCTAGACCGAGCAAAAGAGATAGTAGGGCAGCTTTAGATTATTCTTTCTGATATATCTTCAGGTTCACGTTCACAATAGTAACATATAATTCTTAGAGGGTCTTTGCAGATAACTTTAAATCTACTTTTAACAGGTTCGCGAGAATTAGAAACACAGGTGGGATTTGAACAACTTACTATTCCAATTATTTCATCTGGTAGTTTAACAAGATATTTTTCTGCAACTTCATAATCGCGGATTATATTAATTGTTGCTTTCGGTGCAATAAGTGCTATTTTGTCAACCTCCTTAGGATCAATTTCTCTATTTTCGACTTTTACAATGTCTTTTTTACCCATACGGCTTTTAACGTTCATAGCTACACTAACAACAAAAGTAGATGTTTTGGGTATTCCCAGTATGTGAAGTACTTTGATAGCATTACCAGCAGTTATGTGATCTATAACTGTTCCATTTTTAATCCTGGGAATTTTAAGCTCTTTTTTCATAAAAGACCCCCTGATACAAGAGATAAAAGTGCCATTCTTACAGGTATTCCATTGAATGCTTGTTTAAAGTAAAGTGCATGGTTTGTATAATCAACTTCAGGATCAATTTCAGTAACCCTTGGTAAAGGATGCATTATAATTAATTTTTGTTTAGTAGTACTTAGCAATTTATTATCTATTTTATAGCTACCTACAACTTTATTGTATTCCTCAGCATCTGGAAAACGTTCTTTTTGAATGCGAGTAACATACAAAACATCTGCATCTTTTACAGCTTTATCAAGAATTGAGGTCTGTATCGGCTCAATTCCTAACTCATTGCATTCCTCTACTACTTCTTTTGGCATTTTTAAACTAGCAGGAGATACAAAAGTAAGTTCAGCGCCATACAATGCTAAGGCATAAGCAAGAGAATGAACAGTTCTGCCATATTTTAGATCGCCTAGCAGAACTATATTGTTTTTTCCAATGTGTTTTTTCTCTGTAAAAATCGTAAATAAATCTAAAAGACATTGAGTTGGATGATGTCCTGCACCATCCCCCGCGTTGAGAACTGGTGCTTCTGAAAACTCCGCAGCAAGTCTCGCAGCTCCTTCTTGAGGATGACGTATAACAATTATATCACTATATGCATCTGCCATTCTTATTGTATCTGCAAGGCTTTCACCTTTTTTCTGAGATGTCGCAGATGGATCTGCAAAACCAATAGACCGTCCACCAAGCCTATTCATTGAACTTTCAAAACTAAGTCTAGTTCTAGTACTTGGTTCAAAAAACAAAGAGGATAAGATTTTTCCTTTTAGTGCATCTGTATATTTTTCTCCTTTAGCATAAGGAACCATTTTTTTTGCATATTCAAGGATATAATCTATCTCTTTTTTTGAAAAATCTTTAATCGATATTATATCTTTTCCTTTGAAATTCATTTTAATCCAAAAAAAATGACATGCAGAATCATCTTAATAAGTTTTTCAATTATAAAAATATTGAAATTGGGATAATTTATTAATATAATAAAACTCTTATAGTATTGTAATATCAGTTGATTAGTAATATATATGCGTATAAGTTAAGTATAGGTAAATTAATTTAAAAATAGGATTGGTGGGAGTTTATAATGTCTGAAGACAAAAAATCCAAAAAGAATGGAATTGAAAAATTACGTAAAGTTTTGGATGATATTTATTATAAAGATTTAGATTCCAAGGATGAAAAACATATTATTGCTCTAAAAAGTAGATTAAAAGGACCCTCTGAACTCGAAATTATTTATAAAAAAACGGTTGAAACAGTCGAAGAAGCGGATTCATTAAAACCTACAGTTATTATCCATGAAAGAAAAGAAAAAAGATTGGTAGATTATCTAGAAACTGCAAAAAAAGAAGTTGAGCCTGTCAAGGAATCTACTGAATCCTTACCAGAATTTAAGGTAGCAAAAAAAAGTCAAATTGAAGATGAAGATATTTTTGAAGTTCAGAAAGTGGATGTCAAAGTTCTCGAGTTTATCGAAGTTAAACCAAAAACTGTAATAGAAGAGGATACATCTGATTTGGATAAAAAATCAGCAATTGCTGGTGAAAAGGTTGCAGAATGGGAACAAATTAAAGAAGAAGATATTCCCTCTTTTACAGCTGTTGAAAAAAAAGTCGAAGAAGAAAAAGTTTTTGAAGAAGTATTAAAAAAAGAAGAGATAGTGGCACCAAAAGAAGTTGATCTTGAAAGAGATAAAAAAATTGAAACTTTCAAAGAACTACATAGTATAGATGAAGAAACCGCAGTGTTACTTTACAATGCAGGTTATACTTCTATAGATTTATTAAAACTTACAACTGTTAAAGATTTAAGCAAAATTAAAGGGATTAAAAAGAAAAAAGCAAAAAAAATTTTAAAAGAAATAGAAGAAGAATCTGTTAAATCGGAGGCAATTGATGCAGAGCAAACGACCGAAAAAAAAATTATTGAGGGAGAAACTAAATTAGAAGAAGAGGTGATATCAAAAGACGTTAAAATCGAAGTTTTTGGCCAAATCAATTGTATTGATAATGAAACAGCTATTTTACTTTATGATAATGGATATACTTCCTTTGATTTGTTGAAAAATGTAAAAGTAGATGATTTAAGAAAAATTGATGGTATTAGAAAAAGAAAAGCTAAAAAAATTAGAAAAGAACTTGATGAAAAGATAGAGGATTTAGATAAGCTTAAACGAATTGAAATGGGAGATACCACACAAAATTGGGTTAGTGATAAAGAAGAGATGTTAGATGAAAACGAAATATATGATGAAGAATCAGTAAAAACATCACCTGTTGATTTGAGTAAAAAGACTTCTGAATGGATTCCGTTAGAGGAAGAAGTTGATCTTGAAAGAGATAAAAAAATTGAAATTTTCAAAGAACTACATAGTATAGATGAAGAAACCGCAGTGTTACTTTACAATGCAGGTTATACTTCTATTGATGCATTATGTGCTGCTACAATTAAGGATTTAACAGAAGTTAATGGAATAAAAAAACGAAAAGCAAAAAAAATTTTAAAAGAAATAGAAAAAAAATTACTCCCACCAATCGAAGAAGAAACATTTGAAGAATACGAAACTGAGGAACCAGAAGAAAAAATAGAAGAATACAAAGAACCAATAATAGAAGAGGAAGAAACCATAGAACAACAAGAAAAAATCCAAATTTTTGATGATTTTAACTCCATAGATGAGGAGACAGGTACTATACTTTATAATAATGGTTACACAACAATCGAATCCTTAAAGGAATTAACAATAAAAACTTTAAAAGACATCGGTGTAAAAAAACGAAAAGCAAAAAAGATTTTTAAAGAAATAGAAAAAAAATTACTCCCACCAATCGAAGAAGAAACATTTGAAGAATACGAAACTGAGGGACCAGAAGAAAAAATAGAAGAATACAAAGAACCAATAATAGAAGAGGAAAGAACCAATAATAGAAGAGGAAGAATCTATTGAAGAAGAAAAGCGGGAAACTAATGTTTCTGAGATAGAAGCTGAGGGAATAGAAGATCAGTTTAAAGAAATTAATAGTATAGATGATAAAATCTCAAATTTACTTTTAGAAAATGGAATTGCCTCTATTCAAGATTTAAACAATATGACAATTAAAGAACTCACAAAAATAAAAGGTATTAAAAAGAAAGTTGCTAAAAAGATTAAAAAAGAAATAAATGAACATCTTGAAAAGATACCTGAAGATGCAGAAAAACTATTTATCAGCGAGGCTGATTTTGAAGGGGGAGATGAATGGGAATCAATTCCAGAGGAAGAATTAAAAAAAGGCCCTATTTTCAAACATAGAGAATATAAACTCTATGAAAAGGAAATCTTTACCAAATCAGGGAATAAAAGAGTTGTAAGATTTTTTAGCAAAGGAGAAACAGAAGGGGCAAAAACAATTGCCCTACCGAAAGGTTATATAGTACGAAAAAACAAAAAAACAGGTGTACCTTATCTAAAAAAGAAAAAATGATTTTTAAAAAATCCTTCAATAAAAGAATTTTTATAGGGTTATTATTTGTAATATAATAATGACTTGGAATGGACCGTTAAATAAAATCGATGCTTTTAGATATGAAATACCATCAAGTTACAAAGGAGAACACCAAAATTTAAAAATGCAAACGTCAGCTGTTATATACGCTGATGAAACCATGATTCCTCATATCAGAAGTGATAACGCACCTGAACAGGCTGCAAATGTCGCTATGCTTCCAGGAATTGTTGGAAAGTCTCTTGCAATGCCTGATATACATTGGGGATATGGTTTTCCCATTGGAGGAGTTGCTGCAACAGATTTTGAAAAAGGCGTAATCTCACCTGGTGGAGTAGGTTTCGATATCAACTGTGGGGTAAGACTTGTAAGGACAAATCTTCATGCTAAAGATTTAAGCGAAGAAAAAATTAGAAACTTGTCAGATGAAATGTTTAAAAATGTCCCGTCAGGTTTAGGTTCAAAAGCAAAAATTAAACTTAATAGAAAAGAACTTGATGATGTTCTGAAAATGGGTGCAGGCGCTCCAGTCGAAAAAGGTTTCGGTTGGGAAAAAGACGTGAATTTTTTAGAGGAAAACGGGTGTCTTAAGTTTGCTGATCCTTCTAAAGTTTCAGATAAAGCAATCCAAAGAGGTTTATCCCAAGTAGGTTCTCTTGGAGCAGGTAATCACTTTCTTGAAATTCAAAAAGTCGATGAAATCTATGATATAAAAGCAGCTAAAATATTTGGTATTAAAGAAATAGGTCAAGTTACAGTTATGATTCATACTGGTTCACGTGGTTTTGGGCATCAAGTATGTACTGATCATCTTAGAGTTTTAGAACAGGCCGTTAAAAAATATAATATTTTTGTCCCTGATAGACAGCTTGCATGTGCACCTATTACTTCTAAGGAGGGGCAGTCTTATCTTCAGGCCATGGCTTGTGCTGCAAACTTTGCTTGGGCTAATAGGCAGCTTATTGTACATTGGGTTAGGGAATCATTTGAAAGGATTATGAATGACAGTGCTGAAAATATGGACATGAACATTATATATGATGTATGTCATAATATTGCAAAAATTGAGGAGCATGAAATAGAAGGTAAAAAAACAAAAGTTTGTGTACATAGGAAAGGGGCAACTCGGGCATTTGGTCCTGATAAAATAGAAATACCCTTGGAATATCGAGATATAGGTCAGCCTGTACTAATCCCTGGTGATATGGGTACAGAAAGCTATCTTTTACATGGCACTAAAGAGTCTAAGGAGACATTTAGTTCAGCATGTCATGGAGCGGGTCGTATGATGTCTCGTCATCAAGCTATTAGGAAATGGCGGGGTGAAGAGGTAGTAAAAGAACTTAAGAACCGGGGGATATATGTCCACCCTGCAAGTTTTAAGGTTGCTGCTGAAGAAGCACCAGGGGCGTATAAAGATATTAAAAAAGTTGTAGAAGTTGCCCATGGTGCAGGAATATCAAAAAAGCTTGTAAAGTTAAAACCTTTAGGGGTGGTGAAAGGATAGATTTGAGATACCAATTAATTTTAAATGCTAGAACTTGTATATTGGTTCGCCTTGGATGGTGATGCATTTGACTAAAGATATTGTTGAAATTTGTAATTTTGAAGAAGTTGATTTAAAAGATGCTACAGTTATCGCAGGTTTTCCTTCTATTGGTCTTGTTAGTACTATTGCTGCAAATTATCTTATAGATGCACTTAATCTTAAGCAAATTGGATGTGTTACGTCTCCTGAGTTTCCTGCTTTGTCTGTGGTTCATACAGGTGAACCTTTATCACCCGTACGTATTTATTGTGGTTCCCAAGCAGATGTTAGAAAGATTGTTATTTTTGTATCGGAATTTAAACCAAAACCAAATCTAATCAGTGCAATTTCTGATGCAATCATGCAGTGGTCCAAAGATAAAAAATGCAAGCTTCTAATATCGCCTGAAGGCATGGTCGTGGAAGGTAAAGGATCAGAAGCAAATGGAAACGTAGAAGCATATGCTATTGGTTCAACAGAACAGGCACGTAATGCACTTATTTCAAAAAATATTCCTCAGTTTAAAAATGGAATTATCGCTGGTGTTTCAGGAGTGCTATTAAACATCGGAAAACAATGTAATTTTGATGTAATTTCTATTCTTGCAGAGGCGCATCCAAACTATCCAGATGCACGTGCTGCAGCTGCTGCAATAAATGTTATTGCTTTGTTAATGGGCGTTGAAATCAATGTTACACCACTTTATGAGGAGTCTGAAAGGATAGAAAAACAATTACAGAAGTTCCATAAACAAGCGAAACCAATGGTTTCTGCAGCTCAAGCACCTCAGCCAAATATGTACGGTTAAAAATATTAAGCCGTATCCTTTTCTTTTTTTTGATAAAATACTTTTAAAAAGATTGTTATATTGCTTTTGTTAGATTATGAGTAATATTCCAAAAAATCATCCTCGTTATGAATCTTTAATGACGAGAAAGAAAATTTCAGATGCAATGAATAAAGGATTTGTTCATGAAACTGGTCTCATTGCACATGGTCGTGGTGAGGCTTTTGATTATTTATTAGGTGAAAAAACTAATCGTTTTGCTTATGAAGCTGAAAAAGTTGCAGCGGCGGCTCTGCTTTATGCAAAAAAGCCTGTGATTTCTGTTAATGGTAACGTTTGAAGTAAATCTATTTCATAGAACAAATAAACGTATGAATTTATTGATTAAAGAGTTAAAAAGACTTGGAGCAAATGAGGTTTTAGGTAGAATTGGTAATGCACATATTCCTGGTTTAGATCATGATCGTGGTATTTGTGATAGTAACGGTATTTTTTCTGCAGATGTTGTTCTTGTTGCCCTTGAAGATGGCGATAGATGTCAGGCTCTTAAAAAAATAGGTAAAACAATTATTGCAATTGATCTAAATCCTTTATCAAGTTACAATTGTTGATAATGTGATTCGAGCGATTCCTAATATCGAAAAATGGGTAAGAAATCTTAAAAAATATGATCAATCTTTTTTTAATAACATGATTAACTCTTGGAATAATGATGAAATGTTAAAAAAATCTCTTAATTTTATTTCTCAAAGACTTAAAGATGCCATTTAAGCTTGTTTTATTTTGACATTTTTCCAGGTAAGTTATAAATATTAGAATGTGTGAGATAATATGTATCAAGGTTGTATATGAGGGTTTAAATATGGAGAGAAATAAAAAAATTGATATGACTAAAAAACTCAAAGATCTTGTTAAAAACAGAAAGACGCCTATTGTTATTATTAAACAAGGTACTGTCAGGATTCGCCCTAGAAATTCCAGTAGTGAATCCCTGGAGAATTATTCTTATTCTTCTAATTATGAAAATAATTAAGTTTTTTTCTTTTTTTTCTTTTTTTATTAGTTAGAAAAGTCTAAATTCATTATCCTAATTAGGGTTGTTGTATGGAATCTTATAGAAGTCATTATTCAAAGGATATATCTAGCATAAATTATGATAAATCTATAACTGTTGCTGGGTGGGTTGAAGATATTAGAAATATTGGTTCTATTGCTTTTATTATTCTTCGTGATAAAAAAGGGACTCTCCAATTAACTGCGATAAAAAAAAGTAACCCTTTACTTTTTGAAAAAATAGTTAACATTTCTCGTGAATCTGTTGTGTCTGTAAAAGGTGTTTGTAAAAAAAGTGATAAAGCAAGAAACGGATATGAGGTGTTACCTGACGAATTTGAGGTTTTATCCACTGCTGAAACTCCTTTACCTTTAGGTGTTATTGATAAAATTGAATCTGAACTTGACACTAGATTAGATAACCGATTTATTGATCTTAGAAAACCTGAAATTCAGGCGATTTTTAAAATTAGAAATGAAGTAATTGGTGCTGTTCATGATTATTTAAGAAAAGAAGGCTTTATTGAGATTCATACTCCAAATATTATTGCAAGCAGTTCTGAAGGTGGAACAGATGTTTTTAAGTTGAAATATTTTGAAAAAGATGCTTTTTTAGCTCAATCACCTCAGTTATATAAACAAACTATGATGGCTACAGGCTTTGATCGTGTTTATGAAATTGCCTGGTATTTTCGTGCAGAGGAACATAATACAAGAAGGCATCTTAATGAAAGTACAGCAGTTGATCTTGAAATGGCCTTTATTAAAAGTGAAGAAGATGTTATGAAGGTGCTTGAGAGTCTTGTTTACAGCATGTGGAAAAAAGCAAGTGAGTGCAAAGAAGAACTTGAGGTTTTAGATAAAAAAATTGTTGTTCCTACCATTCCTTTTAAGCGTGTTAGTTACGATGATGCAATTAAAAAGCTTAATAAAAACGGATGCAAGCTGTCATGGGGTGAAGATCTTGGTACAGAAGAAGAAAAGCTCCTTGGAGAGATTATGGAAAAAGAAGGTTCATTATTTTATTTTATAACAAGTTATCCTATAGAGGCTAAACCATTTTATACAATGCCTGCAGGAGATAAACTTTCTCGAAGTTTTGATCTTGGGTGTAAAGGTGTTGAGCTTGCATCAGGGTCTCAGCGAATTCATAATCTTGATTTGTTGAAAAAGAGAATTAAAGCATGTGGTCTTAATACTAAAGATTTTGAAGCATATCTCAAGGCTTTCAAGTTTGGTATTCCGCCCCATGGTGGTTTTGGTTTTGGAATTGAACGGTTTTTGATGGAGCTACTTGATA
>MUGC01000102.1 GCA_002900535.1 Thermoplasmata archaeon M9B1D
AGTGATTAAATCTTCAAAAATTACTCTGTAAATTTCATCCATCTCGACTAATATTTCGTAGTCACGAACATTGTTAAAACCACGTCCTTCTTGATTTATAAGAATAATAATTGTTGAACCAATTTGAAATTCTTCATTTATTCTGTTCCACAACTCTAAAGTAGGATCATCTTCAGGCAGATATTTCGAAAAATCAGATTGCATGTAAAGGTTTGTAGCCTGAGAACCGATAAGAACAGTAAGAATAGTGAAAACTAGTATCACCGTACGAGGTCTTTTTGCAAATAAGGTTGCAAGTGTTCTAATATTCATGTTCTATCAGCCCTCTCAAAAATTTTGATTTTAATGGGTCTGTATTTTTTACGTTCTTTTTTTGAAAATGAAATACTCGCTAGTTTGTTTAATCGCTCTTCCATCTCATGCGTATGTCTTTTTAACAGTTCAATTGTTGGAATATGGTAATATAAGTATGGATTTTTACCTATGCTATCTCTCTTGATTTTTTTTCTAAGTATAAGTTTTTGATCGTACATTTTTGATAAAGTTTCACGAACTGTACTAGGATGAAGTTTAGTCCCATTAATAATTTCTTCAGTAAGTGATCCATTATTTTTAAGAAGATAAACATAAATGAGGGTTTTAGCTCGAGATTTTAGAATATCTTGTACGGCTTTTTCTAAGCCTTTTTCTCTTAGTAATCTTGCTCTCCGCATTTAAATAGACACCATTTTTATTATAATTTTTCAATATTTATTGTTGTTTTGATGATTTAAATACTTTTTCATTATGTCGTTTGAAATCCGACAAAACATTTAATCGGAAAGTAGACGACAAAATTATCAAAGAAGCATTTATCTTCAAAAAAGTTTAAATCAAATTTGAGATATGTAATATTCAAAAGACCAGTGAATGACAAATGGTTAAGAAAAAAGTTAAAAAAACAATAAAACGGTGGAAAAGATACCATAAAATTTCTGATGTAAGTAAAATCACTCGCAGATATTTTGTTATGAATGCTTTTGATGGAGCATTAACAATGCTTGGTGTAATTATCGGAGCAGCAGTAGGGGGAATTCTTGAGCCTAGAATTATAATTACAGCTGCAGTTGCAGGATCAATTGCAATGGGCGCCTCTGGTATGAGTGGTGCTTATATGACAGAAAAAGCAGAAAGAACAAAAAAATTAAAAAAACTTCAAGAGGCAATGCTTACAGATTTAAAAGATGGATTACATGATAAATCTCACAGATTTGCATCAGTTTTTGCAGCTCTTGTTGATGGTCTTTCACCTGCTATAGCTGCAATGCTTGTCGTATCTCCATTTTTTTTATCAAATTTTAATATTATTGAAGATGAAATTGCTTTTTATTCAAGCGTAACAATTACCCTTATTTTACTTTCTTCCCTTGGGATTTATCTTGCAAAAATCAGTGAAGAAAGTATGTTAAGATATGGAATTCAGATGCTATTAGTAGGTCTTTTTACTGCTTTTATATGTGTTGGTACTTCTATTTTACTCGGTGGAAGCGTCCCTGTTTAGCTTTAATTAAATATTTTATTATAGGATAAAAAATCATTTATGAGCATTTTAAGGTTTTATTGTTAACTTTTCATTAGCAATGAATAGAATTATAATGGAATTAAAAAAAGTTAATTAAGTTATATTATCAACTATTAAGTTTTGTTATCTTTATACCTTTGATACAAATTATTTTTTATTAATATTAATTTTAGAATAGATAACAATATTATAACTATTTATTAGCATCAACATAATATTTATATAGTTGTAAATATATATTAATTTGATAAATAATATTAATCTACATTAAGAGTAAAAAACGGAGGAAAGAATTAAATGAAAAATAAAATGAAAATAAGCTTCATATTGGCGATAATTACAGTCATTGCTTCAATACCAGTAGCGACAGCGGAAATTAATCAAGACCCTACTCAACCACCTGAGGGTGAACATTATCCTTTTGGAGAAATAGTAAAAGAAGTATGGGATGTAAACCTTCAAGAATGGACTGATTTTGTAACAGTAGGTATTAATGATACAGTCAAGTTTAAAATCACTATAACATATAAAGTAACCGATCACCCTGACGCAAATCATTCTATGAATATCTCAATATATGATTTATTGCCAGAATGCTTGAACTATTCAGATAATTTTATAGAACAAGGTGCAGAAGTTTTAGATAAATTAATAAAATGGGATTTAGGCGATAAAATACTTTATGATAATGAAAGCGTATCTGTAATATTTAATGCAACAGCAGTCAATTGTACTAGTCCAAATGGTGAAGAAAACTTTGCAGCGGTTTATGCCAAAGAAACATGTAGTCAGAGGCAACTTTATCAAAATGATACAGCAACGATTGTTGTATCATGCGAAGAACCATGTCAACCAGGTATCGAAGTAACTAAAAAAGTAAAAAATTCTGTAGGGGAATGGGACGAATATGTAGATGATCTAAATATTGGCGATTTTGTAGATTTTAAAATAGATATTAAATATCATGATTGCGACGTTGGATACGAAATTTTAAATTTAGAAATAAGAGATGAGTTACCCTGCTGCCTTGTATACAACGATACAATTGATATATCAACAACAGGACCATATATAGAGGATCCAACAATTGAAACAACTATCGATGAAAAGATTATTTATTGGAATTGGACCTTTGGGCAAGCTATTGTTCTTCAAGACAACGATAGTTTAACGATTGAATTTAAAGCAGAATTTGTTAACTATTGTGAAAGCAATGATGACAACTGGGTTTACGTAGTAGCATGGGGGTGTGGCGATTTAATATTTATGGGGGAAGATAACGTAACAGTTAATTGCACACAACCAGAGCCAAAATTTTACAAAAAAGCATTTGATGGAAATAATTGGGTAGACGAAATAAACACAACAGTTGGTGATATGTTAAGATTTAAACTAGCAGTAACTTACTATGGTATGGAAAAATTTTATATACTAAAATTCAAGGATGAATTACCATGTATACTTGAATATGCTGATAATGCAATGGCATATGTAAAAGATGACAGCGGAGTCGCTATACATTCAATGCCAATTGAAGGTGATCTTCAAAGCGATAACAAGACATTATGGTTTAATTTTACATATGAAAATAATTTCACCCTATCAGACGGAATTGAAATCTCAGTAGAGTTTGATGTATTAGTTATAGGTCAATCTGAGTGCGGCTGTGACTGTGAAACAGAAGCAGTTAACAAAGCATGGCTCTATCTTTTGTTATGCGGAGAGGAAGAACCAGTTTATGAGTTGTACGACGAGCTTGTAATTCATTCTGAAGGTAACTGTCCGCCTTATTCAGTAGGATTCTTAACTGGGCCTAATTATGGGTTAGTTGACGAAGTGCTTTCTTACACTACCTCGGTGGTAGATCCAGATGAGGATCAAGTATCTTTCATGATCGATTGGGGAGACGGAACTGCTAAAGTTTGGAATGGTCCACACAATAATGAAGATGTTGTATCAGTTTCTCATACTTTTACAAAAGAAGGTGCCTACAAAATTAAAATAAAAGCCAGGGATGAACATTTACTTGAAAGTGAATGGACTTCTACAATGATTGTAACAATTACTGAAGAGGAAGAACCACCAGAAACCATAATACAGCTCAGTGTACCTATGATGTTTTACTTTAATAACGTTGATGGATATATTAGAAATGCAGGAGAAGCTTCAGTTACAAATGTTGACTGGACTTTGACAATTTCTGGCGGTCTTTTTGGCGGACCAATTGAAAGTCATGGAATTATTCCATCGCTTGCAAGTGGTGCAACACAATCTATACCAAGTAATGATGTCAAATTTGAGTTTGGTAAGAGAACAATTGATATCGTTGTAAAAGTAAATAGTATGGAGTTCAGTGAAACATTTGCTTGTTTTACCTTAGGACGGTTTATTCTAATATTATAAAGCAACACATCTTTTTTTCTATTTTTTTTCTTTAGAGTTATTATTTAAGATTATTTCCAAAATATAATATAACATTTTGATTATTGTTTTCTTGGGATTTTCCAATGGATGAGAGTGCAAGAATTAAAAAAGATTTAATAATGTATGAAGAAAACATAAAAAACATAGAAAAAATCAATCTAGATGATACACAGAAAAAAATAATTAAGCTCGCAAGTCAATATTATGAGGACTCTAAGTATTATTATAGCAAAAAAGATTTCTTTACAGCTTTTGGCTGTATAAACTATGCCCATGGGCTTCTTGATTCAATAATCAAATTTTAAAGTAATAGGAGAAATAAATATGAAGAAAAATATGGATATTGATAAGTTTTATCATTATGCGTTTCCAATGCAAGCAGTGCTTGTAACATGTGCCGATGAAGGAGGAAAGACCAATCCAATAACAATTTCATGGCACTGTCCTATTTCAAAAAAACCACCATTATATGCAATATCTGTGGCACCCACCAGATATTCCCACAATATTATCAAAAAAAGTAAAGAATTTGTAATAAATTTCGTTCCGTATGAAATTGTAGAAAAGGTTCATTTCTGTGGGTCACATAGTGGCCGAAATGTTGATAAAATTAAAGAATCCAGATTTACTTTAGTTGACTCAGAAAAAATTAAAACTAAATATATCAAAGATTGTTATGCACTTTTGGAATGCAAGCTTTTTAAAACTATAAGTTTAGGTGATCATACTTTATTTGTTGGTATAATAGTAAACATCCTTGCAGATGATAATGCTTTTACAAATGATCTTTTGAATAATGAAAGAATAAAACCTTGTTATTACATCGGTGACTGTGTATATACAACAATTAATGATAC
>MUGC01000103.1 GCA_002900535.1 Thermoplasmata archaeon M9B1D
TAAAGAGTTTCTTACCAGCTTGGCTTTGAGCCTTTATTGACGCATCTTTATAGAACTTATTTGCTTCAAGCTCGCTTTTCATCGCTTCAATTAAAAGATTATCAAGATCAGACATTTATTTATCCTCCAGTAAAATTGGATAGAATAACAATTATTCATTTATTTAATTATAGCTATATTTGTCAAGGCTTTCAAAAACAAAATGAAAGCCAATAATATCTAAAAAACAATTTATATTATATTACAATAAATCATCCTATTATATAAGAAGATAAAAATAGATTTTAATACACTTAATCAGTATAACCTGTATTTATAAAAATTTATTTTTTTAAAACCAATTTTTTTTAATTTTGTTACATATGTTGCATAAATGCTTAGATAGGAAAATATTTAATATACTTTAACAGATGATAATTATTGTAGTTAGGGGGGAAGATAAGAAATGGAAAATAAGTTTTTAAAAAAAAGTCTAATTATTTCAATAATTCTTCTTACAAGTAGCATATTATCCCCATTGTTAACTGCTAATACTTCATACGATGAAGATGTGTTAGTATCATTTACCCTTTATGGTAAACAGGATGTTATAAAATGTGAAGCCTTATTATCATATGAGGATGCTATTTTTATTAATGATTTTTTTAAAGAACTGCTGTATAATATAACGTATCATCCCTTTTCTGATGAAACCCAACGTTTGAAATCCTGTTTCATTAGTCTTCTGGAGGAAAAGGGTTTATTACCAAATGGTATTTCAAATGATGATATTATTGAATCGTTGAACCCTCCTAATTTTTATCAATTGATTCAAAACAGACTCTTCAAATGTTTTTTACCAGTTTCTAAGATATCATCTAGTAAAGGTACAGCGTTTTTTTGCAGTGTTGCCAGTGCTGGCTCTGGAAAGACTACTCCTTTTATAATTCTACCTAGACCCCATATATTTGTTTTCTGGCATGGTGGAACACAAGGAGAACTTTCAGTAACCCATGTTGGTACAATTCGCTCTGAAAAAGGTTTTATTGCATCTGGGAATCAAGATGGTATGCTGATTGGTTTTGTGGGCCTGGGCCTTACTTATGGGACACCATTTGGTGCCTTTTATGGTCTTATAGGCTACACGGTTTATGCTTCTGTAACAGCAGATTATATAGAGTTTTATCCACCTAATAGTAAACCTGAAATATCTAACCCAAATCCTTCAAATAACCAGGAAAACATTCCAACAACACTAACCGAGTTGAGTTTTCAGATCCATGATGCTGATAATGAACTGATGGATTATTCTGTTACTACAGATCCATTTATTGGAAGTGATAGTAAAAACAATGTTGATAACGGTATCTATACCATCCCTATTTCTGGATTACAACATTCAACAACTTATAGTTGGACTGTTACTGTTACAGATGGTTTAGATACAACTACATCTACATTTAATTTTAAAACAGCATATATTGCACCAGTTATAACAGATCCCTATCCATCAGATGGTGCTATAAATATTCCTTTAGATGTATCTTATTTAAGTTTTTCAATATCTGATCCTCAAAATGATCTAATGGATTATACTGTGGAAACTTCACCAGATATAGGTTCAAAAAGTGAAACAAATGTACCAGCAGGAAGATATGAAATACCAATAAATAATTTAGAAAATGGTAATGTTTACTCTTGGTATGTAAATGTTACAGATGGAGAACATTGGACAAAAGAAAAATTTACATTTTCAATTCTACCTGAAGGATTAATCATACTTAATCCAATGGATGATACAAAAATTAGAATGAAAGATCCTGATAAGAACTATGGAAGTCTTGAGATAATAGATATTAGAAATCGATATGGAGCATCTTCTCATCCTGATTATTGGGAGCATGATGTATTAATCAAATTCGATCTTTCAACAATAACTCCAAACACAGATATAGTCTACGCAAATTTATATCTATACTATTATGACTATGATGACAATAACCCTAAAGACCAGATAATTAAATCATATAGAATAACACAAAATTGGAATGAAGAAACAGTTACATGGAATAATCAACCAACAATCTCATCGACAGTAACTTCCCAATTAACTATGCCAAATTCACCAGGTATTTGGTTAAGCTGGGATGTAACAAATGACGTTAAAAATTTTATTTCAGGAGCTAAATCAAATTATGGTTGGATGTTGAAAGATACTTCAAATTGGAATAATTTTGATATTCCTGACTCAAAATTTTGGTCAAAAGAACACGGTGAACTTATTCCTTATATTGAGATTGGAGTTAACACCTAATTATTTCTTTCTAATTTTTTTTACATTTTGTTACAAATGATGCATAACTGTTTACTTGGGGTAATATTTAATATACTTCAACATATGAAATTTTTTTTTATTCTTCAAATGATTCTTTAACAAATTCATCGTTTAATCTCCAAAAGGTATACCAACTACACTAAGATAAATAGTACTCTCTGTTAACCCATCGACATCAATTATCTGATTAACTTCATCATCATACAAAGCAGCTACTTGACATGTTGCTAAATTTATACTAGTTGCACTTAATGCAAGATTTTCTGCAATATGACCCGCATCAAGATAGATATAGCGATATGCTCTCTGACCATATTTGCATATTGAACGATTAAAAATCGCTGTCCAAATAAATACCGCTGCAGCATGATAACACATAGGTTGGTTCAATGCAGCATCTTTAATTTCTGATCGATAATCTCCTTTTTTTATCTCCTCTAGATGATAAGATTCAATATTATAATGATAAACCCCTTGTGCAATATTTTTCACATTATTTACAATAATATATGTTTCTATTGGATATAATGCACCTGCAGATGGAGCTGTTCGATATTCAAATCCTCGTTCTTTTCTTTGTATACCAGTAGAAGCCCATATGAGATATGAAAGCTGTTCTTTTGATAATGGTTTTTCAGAAAAATCTCTAACACTCTTTCTATTTTGTAATGCATAATTAAGTGTTTCTGTATTAATATTATATGGTTTAGTAAGCTCAATTTTTGGATTATTTGGATACTTTTTATACCGATCAGGTTGTAAAGACCAATCAGGTCCATCACCAAATCTATTTCGATAATATTTTGTTTCTTGCTGAAATCTATCACCAATTTTTTCTAAAGTAATAATATCACTCTCCAATTTTTATAAAAAAAAGATTTGATAATTAATAAGATTATCGGGTACTCATATTATTTCTTTTTATCTTATTAAAAATCAACGAACCTGGCGGGTTATGAACAACTAAATAGTAAGAAATCCCACTCAAACTTTCGGCTTTTTATTGAATTTTTATTTTTAGCAGGTTTTTCTCACTAAAAACCTTTTTTTTAAATTTTTTTTGTTTTCACACTTTTTTATACTTTACAAAATATCAAATATCCTTTAAATATCGGATAAATTTAAATTTGCTTATAATATATTATCGTTATATTATAGTCTGCTGGGGGAATATATATAAATAAAAAAAAATTTTTCAACAAAGTTACGTTTTTCACGGTGACATTTGTTTTTGTAACCACTGGTTTTATGAGTTTTAATACTGAAAGCTCTTATTCCAAAGGTTATGATTTTGTACCAGAATCAGATGAACAAGATGGAGGATTATTCAATTATCAAATTAAAGAAAATAATGTTGAATGGTTTGATGGAAACTTCAAAGGATTATGGGGTAAAACTAAAGAATATTCTGGTGGAGAATTTTTAGGAAATCTTAATCTAGGAAGAACTTCAACAGATGGAAAATTCTGGGGAGATTTAAATAATTATGATGATTCTTCGGCAACAATTAAAGGCTTTTTTAAAAATAATTTAGCAACCGGAATTATAAAATCAAATCAGAAAATGATATCAACATTCTTTTTTGGAAAAATATCTATTTATGAAACAAATTTTACAGCAATTATTTTCACATTGAGCAAAGGAATTTTATATGCAAAAGGAGAATATGAAGCATCTTTTCTTCCTCCCTTAACAGGTCCTTATGGAGTTGGTATAAAAAATCTACATCTAATTGATGAAAGCAGACCTGAGAATTTTACGCAAAACAATCCAGATGATTTTAGGGAAATGATGATACAGATTTCTTATCCAATTGATAAAGAAACCAAAGAACCAAGGGTTGAATATATGGACCAACCCACCTTTACATGGTTAAAAGATAGATCACCGATACCCCTAATTACAATACCAAATAATGCTTATACTTATGTCAAACCTCACGGAAAAATATCTTGTTCAATTTCAGGAAATAAGGATAAGTACCCTGTGATTATTTTTTCACCAGGATATGATGGTGTTTACCAGATTTATACTTCATTAATTGAAGATATAGTAAGTAACGGCTTTATCGTTGTATCAATTAACCATCCATATGTATCAGGGATAACTGTATTTCCCGACGGACGTAAAATATATGTTGCCGAAAATTCAACAGGCAGTTTAGGTCTTAAAAGTGTTGTAGAGGATGCAAAATTTGTCCTGAACAAAATAACTGAGTTAAATGAAACAGATTCAGATTTAAAGGGAAGATTTGATTTATCAAAGGTTGGTATGTATGGGCATTCTTTCGGAGGCGCGTCTACATCAATTTGTTGCTATGAAGACAATAGATTCCTTTGTGGACTAACCTTAGATGGAGTTTTTTATCTTGATTATATACCTAACGGTCTAAACAAACCATTTCTTTTAATGATTGCAGAAGATCGTTTCAATGATGAAAACGTTCAAGAAATGTGGAATAATTTATATGGTGATTCTTATAAAGTTGAAATAATGGGATCAACTCATTATGCTTATACAGATGTTGG
>MUGC01000104.1 GCA_002900535.1 Thermoplasmata archaeon M9B1D
AATGAAGATTCTGAATTTCCAAATTTAATTATTATTGATGGAGGTTGTGGTCAGTTAAATTTTGCATTTGATGAGCTGAAAAAACTTGATGTTAAAATTCCTATTATTTCAATTGCTAAAAAATATGAGGAAATATATATACCTGGATATATGAAGCCTCTTAGACTCAATAAAAAAGATAAAGCGCTTCATTATATCCAAGAAATCCGGAACGAGGCTCATCGTTTTGCAATCAAATACAATCATCTTTTAAGGAAAAAAGAGCTGATTAAATGAAACAGTTCAAGCTTTTAACGGATATGAAACCGAAAGGTTCACAGCCTGATGCTATTAAAAAATTAGTACAGGGTTTGAACCGTGGTGAACAATATCAGACTCTTCTAGGTGTTACTGGCTCAGGTAAAACATTTACGATGGCAAATGTAATTGAACGAGTTCAAAAACCAACACTTGTTCTTGCACATAATAAAACTCTTGCAGCTCAGCTTTTTTCTGAGTTCAAAGAGTTCTTTCCAGAGAACAGGGTTGAATATTTTGTCAGCTACTATGATTATTATCAGCCTGAATCTTACATTCCTGAAAAAGATCAATATATCGAAAAAGATGCAGATGTAAACCCTAAAATTGAGCAGATGCGTCTTTCTGCAACTGCGTCTCTTTTATCAAGAGAAGATGTAATTGTTGTCGCAAGTGTATCATGTATTTATAATGTTGGTAATCCAAAGGATTTTGAGGGGTTATCTTACGAGTTCAGAAAAAAACAAAAAATTGGAAGAAAAGAAATTCTTGAAAAATTCATTGATATGCAATATGAACGAAATGATATTGATTTAAAACCTGGAAGATTCAGAGTAAAAGGAGATACTATTGATATTATTCCAGGTTACTATGACAATATTATTCGTATTGAAATGTTTGATGAAGAAATAGAGCATATTAAAGAAATTCATAAAATAACAGGAGACATTATTGAAAATTTGAATTATGTTTTTATTTATCCTGCTAAGCATTTTGTAATTGCTGAGGATAAAAAACAAAAAGCAATTATAACAATCAAAGAAGAGCTTGAAGAAAGACTTGCAGATCTTGATATGATTGAAACATACAGATTGAAACAGCGTACATTATATGACATTGAAATGATTGAAGAAACGGGTTTTTGTAAAGGAATTGAAAATTACTCACGTCATTTTGATGGAAGACAAGCAGGTGAAAGACCTAACTGTCTCTTAGATTTTTTTCCTAAAGATTTTTTAATGTTTATTGATGAAAGCCATCGTACCATTCCACAGGTTCATGGTATGCATCATGGAGATTACTCTCGTAAAAAATCTTTAATTGATTATGGTTTTAGACTTCCTAGTGCTTTTGATAATAGACCTCTTACTTTTGATGAATTTGAATTTTTTATGAGAAATGTAATCTTTGTATCTGCAACACCTGGTGATTATGAACTTGGTAGTTCAGGTCAGGTGGCGGAACAAATTATTCGTCCTACAGGATTAGTTGATCCACCTTGTGAAATCAGACCTATAAAAAATCAGATTCCTGATCTTATTTCTGAAATTCGTAATACTGTTAAGGGGGGAAATCGAGTTTTAGTAACAACTTTGACTAAAAGACTTGCTGAAGAGTTATCCGAGTTTTTAGCTGAAAAAGAAATAAAAACACGTTATCTTCACGCTGAAATAGACACTTTAGAACGTTCTGAAATTATTCGTCAACTTCGTCTGGGTGATTTTGACGTATTAGTAGGTATTAATCTTCTTCGTGAAGGCCTTGATATTCCAGAGGTTGGTTTTATTGGAATTTTAGATGCTGATAAAGAAGGTTTTTTGCGTGATCATCGGAGTCTGATTCAGATTATTGGTCGTGCTGCTCGAAATGTAAATTCAAAAGTTGTATTGTATGCAGAGAATATCACCGATTCTATTCATCAAGCATTAGATGAAACTAATCGTCGTAGAAACATTCAACTTGAATTTAACAAAAAAAACGGGATTACACCTACTACAATAATAAAACCTATTAAAGAAAAAATTACTGATGTAAAAGATGTAAAGCATATACCTAAAAAAGACATTCCAAAAATTATTGTTGAGCTTGAAGAAGAAATGAATGAATCTGCAGATAATCTTGATTTCGAAAAAGCAATTATTATTCGTGATAGGATCAACAGGCTTAAACAATCAATTATGAGTTTTGATAAATTGATTTGATAGTTTTTCTTTTTGACATTCTAACGCGATGGCTTTAAATATCTAGTATGACAAACATTGTCACGATATGTATGACTAGGGTTAAAGATATTGAAAAAAAAATCGATAATTGGCTTTATTATATTGAAGTTTTACACCGAAAACAGAAACATAAAAAATAAAATGATTTATCTTGGCATAAAAATTATGAAAGATAATTAAATGAAAAAAAGCAAATTTTATTAAAATGGGTTCGATCGTACTGTAAAATTGTTAATCACGAACTAAGTCAGGATAGAGTACATGTAGATATTGGAAATTTAACTGACACCGATTAAGAATCAGTATTTTTATTTTTTGAATCTGAGGATGGCATTGTTTGTCTTAATATCTCAACTCTTGAGATGATAAAAAATCAATAGCTCAGAAAAAATTATCTTAATTCTACCCTTTTTTATATTTGGTATAGGTTTAGTTTATCTGCATAATTTTTAACTATTAAAACCTCATCAATTGAAGCTCGTCTGGATATATCTTTAAACTCTAATGCATGATATTCAGGTCTATATTGTCCCATAATATTTATAAGAGCATTGGGAAGATTTTTTGATATGAAATCAATAGCAGGCTTCGAACAACACTCTATATGGTTTGGCATGACTAAATGACGTATAATCAACTCACCGTTAATATATGCCTTAATATGGTTACGCTCTACAACTTTCATATAATTATCAACAAATGATAAGCGTTTAGCACATTTATCATTTCCATATTTAAAGTCGGTAAGATAAACATCTACAACTCCATCTAAAATACTCATTGTTTCAATAGAACAATACATATTAGAATTCCAGATTATAGGTATATTATCATTGCATTCTTTTAATGTTTCAAGAATAAATAGCAAATTTGGTGTAGGATCACCACCAACCCAATTTACATTGAGAGAACCTTGATTTTTTCTTTCATGAATGATTTTTGCAAGTGTTAAAGGTAGAATATATACTCCACTGCTAACTTGGCTTATACCCCAGTTCTGACAGAAAACACAATGAAGAGTACAGCCACTGAAAAAAATAGTATGAGAGGGAATTAAAATACTTTCTTCACCAGTATGCAAAAATTCAGAAGAAACATTTGCTTGTTTCACACCACAATTACCAGTTTTTTTTCTTCTATCAACACCGCAACGCCTTTCACAGAAACAACATTTTTCAAAGATGCGTCTGGCAATTTCAATTTTTAAATCTAAAAGAGACTGTTTGGGTAAAATATCTAAAACCTTCTGATTTTTTAAAGCATCATTATGTATTTTCCAGAGTTTTTCATTTGAATCGGTTTTATTAAAAAAAACACTCGTGTGATTACAAAGCAGATATTTTGCTTCTCTATTTTTATCTAATATATCAAAGTAATTAGAAAGCAGTCCTTTTACAATATTCATATCCATAAAAATAAAAAAAGAGATTTTTTAGATAGTTTCCTCAATCATTGGTTTCATCTGTTTATCTTTAAATCCACGTTGTTGCATTGCACCTGAGGGGCAACTTGCTACACATGCACCGCAACCCATACAAAGTGCCTCATTTACCTTTGCAACTTGTTTATCTTCTTCACCTTTTACAAGTTCAATTGCATTATATGCGCAAACTGAAATACATGTACTACAGCCACTGCACAGTTCTTCCTCTACACATGAAATTAATGGTTCTGCTTCGAGTTCTTTTTTAGAAAGTATATTTGCAGCTCTTGCTGCTGCGCCACTAGCTTGTGCAACACTATCTTGTATATCTTTTGGTGCTTGACAACATCCAGCAATAAAAATACCGCCAGTAAATGTATCCATTGGTCTAAGTTTTGGGTGAGCCTCCAAAAGAAATCCGTCAGCACTTTGAGAAATACGAAGTATTCGTGCAAACTGATTGCTATCAACACGTGGAACTAGTGCAGGGACTAAAACAACAAGATCTGTTTTTATCTCAAATAGTTTATTTGTTGTCGTATCAAAAATATCAATTGTAAGAATATCTCCTGAAGGTCTTACTTCAGATGGCCGCCCGCGGAAAAAGTTTGTATTTTTCATTCCACGTATATTTCGATAAAACTCTTCATAACCCTTACCATAGCTCCTGATATCAGTATAGCAAATGTTTATTTCTACATCATCTCCGAGTTTTTCTTTCAAAAGATAAACATGTTTTAAAGCACTCATACAGCCTATACGACAGCACCATGTACATTCTGTCTCATCTCTACTTCCTACGCAGAGTACATAAGTTATGCTTTTTGGTTTTTCATTATTGCTAGGTCTAAGTATTTCTCCTGCAGTTGGACCTGAACCACTGATTAGTCTTTCCATCTGAAGAGAGGTTATCACATCATTTGATTTCGTATATCCATATTCAAACAATGAAGCTGGATCAATTAAATCATATCCTGTTGCTACAACTATTGCTCCGATTTTTATATCTATTTCCTCATCTTTTTGTTTGAAATTAATTGCACCTGCTTCACATGCTTCAACACAAAGTGGACCCGTTCCGCATTTACCACGAGTAAGCATTAAACAATGTTCTTTGTCAATTACACATTTCAATGGTACTGCTTGTGGAAACGGGATA